>CAZZVG010000863.1:0-3717 GCA_964657295.1 Iningainema sp.
TACTTTTTACTTTTTAAGATGGCATCTTTGACCAAAAATAACCACAGGTTATAGCAATCCTATCTGATTTTTGGAGAATTGCAATACATAAACCCCCAACTCCGACGCGAGAAATTGGGGGTCTTAATTTATGAGAAAATATGTTAAAGCTGAGCGATCGCAATTTTATGCTATGTAAAGAAGCAAATACTTCTTTTTCAATTCTGATTGAAATCAGAACAAGTCCAACTTGAAAAAGAGGTAGTTGTAGTCTCAGACTCAGACACAATAGAGAAGCTATCGAAAACTTTACCTAGATAAAATTCTTGTAAAACTAGAAAGAATTTTCTCGCTAAAAATTCCAATTTTTCCCCTAGAGAATAAGGCTTCTCTATTGCAACTCCGCATTCGTTACGCCAAGTATAATTATTTGTAGCTTGATAAATTAAATGTACTGTTTGTTCATTAGAATATCCAGAAATAATTAATGTTTTTAACTTGACATAATATTTAATTCTAAAAGTGTCTGAAAAGTTTTTGGGATTATGAAAAGTAATAGCTACATTTCCAATTCCAATTTCTTGACATAACACTTTGAACTCAGTTTTTGGGAAAACCAAAGCAATAATTTCAGTAGCAGCTGTCTTAAAATCACCAATCAGCACGTTATGCATAATTTTTAGAGCTTGGAGGAATTTTATCGTAAATAAAGCTAAATGTGAGGACTACTAATTGCTAATCGTGCAGCCATGAGCTAGAACTTACGTATTGACAGAAATTATGCAATATAGGGTAGGGGATTTTCCTTTGTCCGAGCGAAGTGGTTAGTGTCCTTTACGATGTATCATTTGTGCTTTGGCACTACCCACTTTACCCCTGCTTGCTAATAACTAATTGCTCATCACTATTCAAATAAAACTTTGGATTAAAGGGAATAACAATGTACCAATTTCCGATTTAGTGACAAAGCCATCGGCACCCGCAGCAACAGAAGCTGCACAATATTCACTACTACCGTTTAGAGTTAAGATGACAACATATGGTGGGTTGGGTAGTGACTTAATCAGGCGTGTTGCTTCTAAACCATTCATTTTTTTCAGAGCTAAATCCATCAGTACCAGATCGGGATGCGATCGCAATACATAATCCAGTGCATCCTCCGCCGAGAGAACACAGCCAACAACCTCAAGCCGCGCATCCATAGCCAAAAAGCGGGTGATAGACTTGAGAAAGACTTGGCTGTCATCCACTAAAAGAATGCTCAGAGGTGACATATGTTTATAGGCAAATGCTTAGTAGAAGAACTAATTAATTTTTGGCAAGTCAATTCATATATAATACATACATTGACTGTGACAAAAGTCTACTGTGCATTCAACCTAAGTTATAAATTACTCTAACTAAGAGTGTTAACTCAATCAGGAAAACCCTGATATTTTATACGTTCATCCCATATAGGTTAGATGTTAAACTGAATGATGAGGAGAATTCAATCAGGAAAATCCTGATATTTTGTCATAGTGATGTGTGGAGCTACCAGAATTTTTAGACTGCGACTATTATTCCTCCGGAATTATCAACTTCATGCGAATGGCATAGCGCACTAAACCTGCTACATCATAAATATCCAGGCGTTTCATCAATTGCATCCGGTGAGTTTCAACAGTTTTCACACTGATGAATAGCAACTGGGCAATCTCCTTTGTTGTTCGCCCTTCTGCAATCAACTGCAAAATTTCGCGCTGGCGTGATGTTAATTGTGCCTGAGCTTGAGTACTAGACTCATCACCTACTCTTTGCTGGTAATCTGCAACATGTTTAGAAACTGCTGGACTTAGATAAGTTTCACCTTGAAAGCTGGCGCGGATCGCCAGTTCCAGTTCACCTACACCAGCATCCTTAAGTACATAACCCATAGCACCCAGACGCAACGCCTGCAACACATATTCTTCCTGGGCGTGCATGGAAAGGATAATCACCCGCGTCTGAGGAAATTCCTTCACAACGCGCGCCGTCGCCTCCAAGCCATTCATATCTGGCATTGCAACGTCCATCAACACTACATCAGGTTGGCAATCCGCAATCAGGCTCAAAGCTTCACGCCCATCACCAGCTTCTGCAACCACTTGTATACCTTCAATATTTTGTAAGATAGCACGCAGTCCAGCGCGGACAAGGGTATGATTGTCTACTAGTAAAATGCGAATTAATTGTGGGGCTGTAGTCAAGTCGCTTCGCTCCAAGTCAAAAGTCAAAAGAAAGAACCTTATGTTATAAGGGTTTTACCTATTTTGGATGAGTGGTTTATTTCCGCCGATCTGTACTAGTTGACAAATTATGCATAGCATGTCCTTTTATAAATAATATTTTATACCGAAATTTATTAAGTAGATTTTAATTCTACTTATGCAGTCGCTGGATTGAAGGTTGAAACTGGGAACTGAGCGTGTATTTTAGTACCTTGTTGATGCATAGATTCTATATTGATTTGACCGCCAACAAGCAGAACTCGCTCTTCTATTCCCAATAAACCTAAACTCCCACCGCTCGTAGCTTTTATGATTGCTGCATTGACATCAAACCCAACACCATCATCACTGATCGTTAGGTGCAACTGAGTTTCCCACTGCCGCAATTCAATAGTTACAGTTACTCGTTGTGCTTTTGCATGCCGGATGACGTTTGTCAAGGCTTCTTGAACGATGCGAAAGCAAGTCGTCTCCAAGTTTGACGACAGTTTAGTATTTATTGGCTGGGCGACAATTTCCCCGATGATTCCAGATCGTCGAGTATGTACGTCTACATACCACCGCAGTGCTGCCAGTAATCCTAAATCGTCCAATAGCGAGGGGCGTAAATCGAGTGAGAGGCTGCGTATTTGCTGGAGAACCACTTCAACTATCTCCATACTTTCGTGTAATCGCGTGGCGAGATCCCTTGAAGGAAATGAATGCTGTAAGGCTTGCAAATTGATTTTTACTGCTGTCAACGCTTGACCAATTTCATCATGTAATTCTCGAGCTATGTGACGCCGCTCAGCCTCCTGTGCTTCAATTAACTTGCCAGAAAGCGTTTGCAGTCGCTCTTCACTCGTCCGTAGCTCTAGCTCTACTCGCTGACGTTCTTTAATTTCAGTTTTTAATTCCTCATTAATACTTGCTAGTTCTCTAGTGCGATTGTTTACTCTTGTTTCTAACTCTTCATTAATTAATTGCAGAGCCGACTCTGCTCGCTGGCGCTGTGTAATTTGATGCCGCAGTTCCAGGTTAGCAGTCTCCAACTGTGCCGGACTGGGGAGCGCAAGTGCTTTTGGTACTAATGGTACTAGAGATAACGCTGTATAAATTGAAATAAAAGCTGTTATGGCTTTAAGTAACCCCGACAGCCAATATTTTGGATACCAGAGCGTCAAAATCTCCATTATATGCGTAGTGCCACAGGCAACAATAAACGAGCCAAACAGCAAAAATATCCAGTTAAAAGGTAAATCTTGCCGCCGATGGACAAAGTATACTAGTGTCAGCGGGATCGAGTAATAAGCCAGTGCAATCAGTGAGTCGGAGATGATATGCAGCCAGACTAACTCCGATTGCCAAAGGTAGCAATGTCCGTGAGGAATAAACGGTCCGTTAGTAAATAGGTTTTCCCAGAAATTTAACATCTTACACTCGGTTTTTTACTGTTTAGGACTTACGCAGAAGAGATCCCCCAACCCCCTTAAAAAGGGGGCTTTTAAAT
>CAZZVG010000864.1:0-3716 GCA_964657295.1 Iningainema sp.
GTATCGTCAAAGAACCGGATGTATGGGGACAGGGATTCCGCGATGTGCCAACCCTAAATGCCCACGCTTCTAATGCAGTTTTTCAGGCGATTGAACTGGTGCATACCAGTCAATCTAGTCAAGAGAAGGTGACATCAATAGCTATAACTGCTGCACAGGGAGTTGGTAAAACTCACATCCTCAGTCGCATTCGCCATCGACTTAAAGCCAATGGAAGTGCTTTGTTTGTCTATGCAGGAGTAAATAACTATACAGATTTAAATCTGGTTAAATACCAATTTCAGCAAACTTTGGCAGATAGTCTCAGCAACACTGGTAGTCAAGGAGTGATGCAGTGGCAGGAAGTGGCGGCGGCGATGGCAAACGAAGGCTTCAAAGCCATTAATGCCGATGCTCCCAGCCTTTCTCCCCAGGTACTGTTTGAACGATTTGACAAAGTATGTACAAGTTGGTCGGCTAGGAACAGAAATTTGATGGACAGGCTAACGAAGGAAGTTCTCAAAACAAAACTAAATGCAGATCCCTATGTTGTCCGGGCGATTTTGTGGACACTTTCGGAAACTCAGGCATCTTTTGCCATCAAATGGCTATCTGGTGATGAGTTAGCCAACTCTAATGCCGAGGTTCTGGGATTACCAAATCCTAGTAAAACCAATCAAGATAGAGAAGCTGAAGCTTTGAAGACTGTTCAGCAAATACTGAATTTGGTAAGTTACTATAACCCCATCGTCATTTGTTTTGACGAAATAGATGTAGAAAACAACTGTAGAGATGATGGGTTGACAACTCCACAGGTGATTGCGGATTTAGTGAAGCGTTTACATGATACTCTCGAACACTCAGAACTCGGTCGTGGTGTTGTTATCCTCACAGTTATGCTGCCTGATACATGGACAAATAAAGTAATTTCGATGCCGGGAGATACGCCAGATAGAGTTTCAAAATATAGTCAAGGTAAACCGATAGATTTAAAATCTCTTGATAGTGATTCTATTGTTGAGTTAGTCACCCTTTGGCTGAAAGAATTTTATGATGCAAAAAACTTAACCCCTCCTAATCCTCTTTACCCATTTGAAGAAAGTGAACTGAGAAAATATGGCAAAAACGGACTAACCGTTAGGGAAGCTTTGAAATGGTGTGCAGAGAACTTTAAGGTTGATGAGGAGATACTACCAAAAGACCCATATGAGCGATTTGAGCTTGCTTTGAAGAGGGAAAGTGAGGCAGACCGTGGAAATTATCTAGAGGATAATTCCCTAATTGCTGATGCGTTGCGTTTTTGTTTTCAGAGCTTGAAAGGTCAGTTGTTAGATGGTGAAACTTCCACAGGTAAGAAATTAGAACAAGTGACCATCGAAGATGTTGCGGAAGTTGAACCAAGGTCAAGGAATCAGGGGTGGATCAATTTCAAAGTTATTGGCAAAGAGAAAGATAAGGTTTTTAAAATTGGCGTTGCTGTTCTCCAATACTCACATGGAAGAGCAGTAGGATCCGGAATGTGGAGGCTAATCGAATATAATACCTTTGATCTAACGCGCGGTTGTTTAGTTCGTTCTAAAACTCAAGAAAAACAAATTCCCAATACTTGGGATTCCTACGGATATCTCAACAAGCTTGTGGAAGAATTGGGTGGTGAACATGTGGATCTGGAACCAGAGGAAATCAAACCACTTATTGACATCTATTCGGTTTATCAAAAGCGCGATCGCTATCAACTCAACGACGAGCAAATATTAAAGTTTTCCTATCAAATAACTAGCGAAAATACTTTGCTGCTAGAAATTTTGAGTTTTCCTATCGGTCAGATTGATAAAGAGACTATCGAGGGAGAAGAACTATTAAACGACTTCCTTAATCCATCCAGAATCGAGGAAACAGAAGAATCTGACGATCTGAGTGAGTTGTTTAATCCAGTATGAGTCAATCAGTTTTTCTTCAAACAGCGCTGTGTTTACCTACTCTCGATGTTGAAGCGTTAATCCAAGGGCTAATGATTGCTGCAATTCCTCGGAATTTCATTAATCCAGGACAGCAATTTGCTCTCTATCCAGCTAATGTCTCAATTGTTGAGCAGTACTACCGCTCAGGTTTTTTACCTCTTGCCCAAACGGTTTTTGCAAACTTAAATTCTGAAACAGTTTTGATGAAAGCTTGGGCTAGGTGCGAAGGCTGCACAATGCATGTTCCTGAATCGTTCGGGGCTTTGTCACAGCTAACCGTGTGGACAAAAGAAGCATTACAGCAAAGACTTGGGCAACGACCTCATATTTTTCTGGCTTACCTGCGCGTCTATTTGCTGGCTGAACCTTTGGCGATGAAGGTGCAAATCCAAAGTCGTCAGTTTGTGCCTTTGCCAAATTCGTTGACTACTTTTGAAGCATCGCCTGTGTTAAGCGATCGCATCTTTAACCTCCGCAAACACCAACTAGAAAAACGCCAACCGCCACTGCATCCTGAATTGGAAGATTTGCAAAGTGCGATCGCGTCCCTTACCATCACCAACCCAGCCGCTAAAGAATTAGACCGGGATATCAAAGTATTTTTAGGTTGGACTACAGAAGAGGTTATTCAGCAAACAGATCCAGATTTAGCTTGGATAAATGACATTGCAGCTTTGGGAAATCGTAGCAAAGAACAAGATGATGGCAAAAGCAATTATCAAGCAGGGACAGACTTTGAAAATGTAGTCCGTAAGAGCCTGGAGTTTTTAGGATTTACAGTTGATTATTTTCACAAAGGTGGTGCTGGTGGTGTAGATGTATTCTGTTCAAAACCCTATCCTCTGGTTGGGGAATGCAAAGCAGGTCAAAAAATTCCCAACACCACTGCAGTGCAATTACTAAATTTGGGAACCTTACGCCTACAAAGCCAAGAACTATTTAAGCAAGCGGCTAAATTAATTATTGGTCCTGGTGAACCGACAACCCAACTGAAAGATGCAGCAACAATACAAGATATGGCAATCATTAACCCAGAAACTCTAGAGCAACTGGTAAAACTGCAACATCACTATCGTGGTTCAATAGACTTATTTAAGCTGAAAGAATATTTGAAACCTGGTCATTCCGATGAAGAAGTTGAAAAATATATTCAACAGGTTATTAGAGGAATTAAATTGCGCTCTCACCTAGTCCAACTTGTGAAAAAACATCAAGAAAACACAGGTGACAAAAACGTTGAGGTTGCAACCCTTTATGGAGCCTACGGTAACTCAAACCCATCCCCGAGCTTAAGTCGAGAAGAAATGTACGAAATTCTGATTGAGCTTTCTTCACCCTTAACAGGCTACTTGGGACGATTTAAATGCAGTGATTGCAAGAGCTATCGCTTTTACTTCCTACGCGACTTACTAATCATCTGAGGGGTAAACGAGGTTCGTAGTTGCGATGAGCGCGAAGACAGCGCAACTACGAACCGATCAAAACAATCTTGACAGACTACTACTCAAGCAGCTGATTGATCGGGCATCATGCGATCGCGAGGGCGAAGACGAAGTTACGCGCACACTGTTTTCACGCTGGTCAGCAAGCTGACCTGATCCCACCAAATCCTGAGTTTAGGAGTTTGAGCGGTAATTGAATCAAACTCTGGAGTCTGCGAGAGGTAGATGAAGATTGGAATGAGGTAAAAATCGGCAATGCCCACTTCGCTGCCTAGTAGATACGGGCTACCAACGGTTAGCGACTCGATAGCCTCTAACGCTTTTTGTGCAGGCG
>CAZZVG010000865.1:0-3715 GCA_964657295.1 Iningainema sp.
TGGTGTTGGTGTTGGAATATCTTTCCTAATGAGTAACTGTATATCGGCTTGTTTATTAACAAAAAAGTTGTTGATTATTTTTACCCATTCCTCGTCATTATTTGGAAGTATTAATCCATACCTTTCGCGACTTATTACCAATTCAGAGTCAATATAAAATTGATTAGGTCTTGCTGAGTCTAAATCTTGTAAAATTCTTCTTAGAATAATTTCATCACTAGCCAATGCATCAACTTTGTTATTTAAAAGAGCATCAATAACACCTGCCCTACTACCCTTTATCTTTATTATTTCTATTTCTGGAAGATAGGAATTAAAGTAGCTTAGGATTCGGTTAAATGTTATACTAGAATCAATAACTCCAATTCTTGGTTTTGAATGATTGTCAGAATTAAATAGTGAATTGTTTTTGGAAAATAAAAAATTATTTTGCTGAGATTTATTTATTAAAAGTAAAGTTTCAGTTGTAAAAAAAGGAGTAGAAAATGTGATCCCTTTCTCGTCTGTTCTAATTGAGTCCGAACCACATTCGCCAGAAAGATGAAGCTGATCTTGATAAGGATATCGAGTATGTTTAAATCTTTCTTGAATACTGATAGGATATTTGATTATATTGACGTCATTTTCGAGCAAATTATTTTCTTTTAAATATTTATCAAGTAAATCTATTAGATCAGTGCAAAAACCTTCCCAATGACCAAAAGTATCTTGAAAGCTAATGGGAGGAGAACCTTGTCTGAGTCCCCAATTCATTCTTTTATTAACTCTACTTTCTTTCAAAAATTTAGAAGAAACTGAACTGGCAACTGGTGGTGTCTGTGTTAATCCAGGTAAATTGAATAGTAGAGTTAACTCACTTAAGATTATAAAAAACAAAAATATTTTATTTATCATTCTTAATACCAGCATTATCTAAAAATTTAGTTATTTTAAAATACGTTTTTTAAAATTAGAATAGATAATAATGCTTTCATTTCCTTTTGCTATTCTGATTCAAAATGACATGACATTTATTAATCTCAACAAACCTCTAGCGTAATGCCCTGGAGGTGACAGCCCGTTGTAAATTAGCTAGAGCGCGGTTGTAATTCAAAATAGTATTAACGCGATTACCTTCAGCTTTGATAAGTAAGGCTTCTTGGGTAATGACGTCAGTTTGAGTGCCTGTACCTGCTTGAAATCTAAGTCTTGCTTGGCGCAGGGCTTCTGTAGCAAGACTTAAAGCAACAGTAGAGGTTTGAACATTTTGTAAGTTAGATTGCAACTGAAAATAGTAATTTTCTACCTCATAGCGGATTTGGTTGCGCTGGTTAGCAAATTTGGTGTCAGCGATGCGAATATTAATTCTTTCCTGATCAGCGTGTGCTCTTCGAGATCCCCCATCAAGTAAATTTACGTTGGCGTTAACTCCTAGCAAATAACCATCGTTAGCACTAACACTATCATTGAATACATTTTTCAAGTTATAGCTAGCAACAAAATCTACATTTGGCTTCAGTCCAGAAAGTACTATTTTTCGTTGGCTCTCAGCAATATTGCGTTGTGCTATCTGTTGTTGCAGTTCTGGACGGTTTTGAAAAGCCAGTATAATACTTTCTTCAAGCGTCTGGTTCCAAATACCCGCTAATTGCACAGGGTCTGACGCACTGACATCAACCGACTGTGTCAAACTCAACAGAACTGCAAACCGACGACGGGCAATTCGCTGCTGTGCGAAAGCACTAGTCAGCGGTTGTACGCCATTTGTTGCTAAATTCGCCTGAGCCTGCAACACGTCGAACCGCGTTCCCACCCCAGCTCGTTCTAAAGCTAGTGCATCCCGCAAACTAGCTTGGTAGTTAAGCACAGCAGCCTGATAAATGCGTACGCTTTGATCTGCTTGTTGCAGATCGTAGTAGCCAGTGGAGACATTCAGGCGGATTTCTTCAGACTGACGCTCAACATCCAGTTGATCAACGCGTACCTGTTCTTCCGCTACTTGCCTACTAGAATTACCTTTTTTATAATTGTAGAGCCCATAAGTCAGTTGCACACTACCACAAAAAGTTGTGGTAGGTTGGTCTTGACCACAAAAAGTCGTAGTAAGTTGATTTTGATTAAAAAAAAAGTTCTGAATAGACAATAGTTGAGCTTGTTTACTTGTACTTGATTGTTCTGCGAAAAGCCTGTCAGAATCGGACTCAGCACTTAGACTAATAGTTGGATACATATCAGCTTGAACTTCCAGTAAAGCAGCACGCCTGCGTTCTACTTTCAATAACGCTTCTTGCAACGCAAGATTGTTACGTTGTGCCAGCACCAAGGCTTGCGCTAGAGTAATTGGCTGAGTTCCTCGAATCCTGACTTCCTCTGCCTTAGTTGGAAACCGTAGGAGGTTTGGGCTAGGGTTAAGGTAATCGGGTACTTGTACTTGTGCAGCAACAGATCCAAGATTACTTAAAACAAGTAAACAATTGGCGCTCAGTACTACTATATAGTGATGAGCTAACATGAGCGATTTAAAAGAATGGCGTTTTCGTAGCAGGCGGACAGAAAACAATGCTGTGCGTATAACGGATTGAGTCAAGAAGCCTTAAGCCAAGTTCAAAGATAAGTACGACTTGTTTCACGACGTAATCAAAGTAAGTCACAAGTGCGCCTACAAAAAAGCTACCACCAACTTTCAAAAACTGCCGTAATAAAAAATTATTAGACATATTACTCCTCAAGTAGATGCCAAAATAATGGTGTTTTTGTCTATTTTCTCATTCTCCCAGTGAGGGATGCCATGTTGTCAATACAGAAAACTGCAACATTATTTTCAGCAGAAAAAACCCTCGGCACAATCACCGGGGGCTTTTTGCTTTGAGGTAAGTGGCGTCACCGTGCCGAAACGGGTAAATTGTACGCTAAGGTTGAAAGCTAAGCTCTGCAATTTTCCTTAACCTGCAGAGAACACAACTTGTCGAAAGTGGTAGCTTCCGTCAAATTCCACACAATACTGCCACTTTTCACATAGGGGTATTTTTACTTTTCACCAAAATGGTGCATTATAAACACCAAATTGATATTATTGTTGTACACTAGGACTAGATGATCCTTTCAATATGCAAATTGGCGAATTGAAAAGACTATCTAGTAGATTATGTTGCATTGCACCTTTTCAAGAGGGTAGGTGGACACTGTCTACCTACGAAACCATAAGCTTTTTGGGCTTTTGTTTTCGCTAGGACTTACGCATTGACAGAAATAGTCTTGTATGCCGTGGTAACAGTTGGGCAATAAACACAAATTTCATTTGGGTAGACCTCAAATGACGGTTGTAGGGGCGGGGTGACCCCGCTTCTACGCTTGTGTCCGAAACTACGGAATTCTGTCATTCACATGATGCTCAATTTCTATAGTGCGTAAGTCCTATTCGCAATAACAGCGTAGTCTTACTGTGCAACAACGTTTCGAGGGTTTCTAATCATAACCCGAATAATTAGGAATTAACATGAATCAAAACATCACTACGGATTATCTAGATACTGGGCAGAGTCTCACTTCAGATGTACTCTCCAACGAACCCGTTTCTTCCAACGCTTCTAGCGTAAAACGTATGTCTATCAGTCTGTCTGGTGACATTGCGCGTCTGCTAGAGTTTCTTGCTGATTCCCAAGGCATCTCACAAAATGAGGCTCTCCGTAGAGCGATTGCAACCGAGGCATATTTGCTACAGGAAAGACAGCAAGGA
>CAZZVG010000866.1:0-3709 GCA_964657295.1 Iningainema sp.
TTACTTTTTACTTTTTACTTTTTCAATTCCCGTGATTTTCATCAGTGCTTTAGATGAGGGAATCGACAAAGTTAAAGCCTTTGCCGTCTCGGCTACTCATCCGAACAACTGCTAACCATGAGCTTCGAGACAAAGACTCTTTCACCTTTGAGTCTACTCACAAAACCAAAGATGGTCGAGAAATAAGCGTGGAGATCACTGCACACTATATACAGCTCAACAATCAAGAATATATTTGTACTAATGTGCGCCAAATTTCTGCGTAACTAGGAACAAAAAACCTATACCTCAATACTCGATGCGGTAGCAGGTAAAATCGATATAACCGAATTTGGCAAAAAAATTATGACTACGGTAGCCAAACCCATCTCCTTAGACGAATTCCTACAATTACCCGAAACCGAACCTGCTTCTGAATATATCGACGGACAAATTAACCAAAAACCGATGCCACAAGGAGAACACAGCTTACTACAAGTGGAACTTTGTGAAGCAATTAACCGTGTCGCCAAAACTCAAAAAATTGCCTTGGCATTACCTGAATTGCGCTGCACATTTGGCGGAGCGACGATAATTCCTGATATCTCTGTATTTCGTTGGGAGCGCATACCTCGTACAGATTCCGGGAGAATTGCCAACCGCTTTAAAAGTCACCCCGATTGGGCAATAGAGATTCTCTCACCTGAGCACAGTCAAACCAAAGTTCTTCGTAACCTGTTGCACTGTTGTAAAAATGGCACAGAACTAGGGTGGTTAATTCTTCCAGATGAAGCTGGCATTTTTATTGTCCACCCCAACCAACACATTGAACTGTTAGAAGCAAAAGATTTGCTTCCCGTCCTCAGTCATATTGACATATCGTTAACCGTCGAGCAAGTCTTTAGCTGGCTAAATATATAAATCAAATAGCTACCATTCGGAATTGCTAGACCTAAAAGGTTTTTTAATTTCGCGATCGCGGTACTAGTTTTCCAGCAACCTCTGCTGCCTACCCTGTGGTTTAGCTTGACGAAACTCTCTTTTGTATGTTTCAAAGTTCCACGTTTGGAAAAACTCCTCAGCGGCTTGAACGCCAGACTTATAAAGCTCATCCCTTTTCTTTGATGAAATATTGAACTCGGTTGTCTGCACTCCAACAGTGGGAATGGGGATTGAGCGGGCAAAGTTTTTATCTTCAATGTATCGAGCGTCGTGAGCCTCCATCATTGTATAAAACATTGCTGTGAACAGGGACAATGGACTACCAATGTCGTGTGGCTTGTCCATATTGGGGTCTACCAGCTTGTAGCCTAGTGTAGGCCAAGCGGGATCGGGCGTACCGTCGTCGAAGAGCCACACCGGAAAATTACTTAGGATAGCCCCATCTACTATGTAGCTGGATACACCAACTGAACTTGTAAGAATCACTGGCTTAAAGAAAAATGGGATACTCATACTCATCCGTACTGCTTTCACCACGCTAAGCTCATCAGGGTTTATACCATAATGAGCAATATCGCGTGGCAGTACTAGCATCTTGCCGCGTGAAATATCACTAGCGATTACCTGTAATTTGTAGCGGTACCGAGGATCGTCTTTGTACTCCTCCATCACCAAATCGCCGAAAGTAGAAATGTTCTTCTCTTGCAGACGCTCGTGTAACCAGCTCTCAAAATAGTCTCCCTGATAAAGACTATTTTCCGTAATCAAGCTTAATACAGAACCAATGAGAGGAATTTCTTGCTGTAGTGTTGGATCCTTGAACTTGAGGTAATCTACTTCATCTTGAATTTTCTTTAATTCCGTGCCTTTGTATCCAGCCGCGATCAAAGCTGCAACGATCGCTCCTGCTGAGGTGCCTGCAACATTTTCAAAGACATAACCTTTTTCTTCTGTTACAGCTACTGCCCCAAACAACCCTAACCCCTTGACACCCCCACCTTCAAAGACGGCATCAACCTTCTGTGTATTACTTACCATAGTTGTTTATACTCAATTTTTATTTAAGAATTCGGCAGTCTCCTTACTCCTTATAGGCAATACGGAGACTTTGCACAAGAATAATGAGGGATGCGATCGCCATCAAGCCACCCCAGAACCAATAAGGTAAAAATAACTGCTGCTGTATTTGCGCTGAGTCTGAGTGCAAACCGATACCAGCAGAGGAGCTAAATAAATAATCGAGTTGATTGTAAGTGCTCACACAAGCTTGTACGCCCAGAAATTGAATGGCAAATCCCTGCATCCATCGAGGAGACTTGAGTGACACTCCAAGAATAATCAAACCCAACAGGGGAATTGCCACAATTCCAAAGAGCGATCGCACCCAAATGACTGTGGAAAGAATGAGAACACTCCCCAAGATTTTTAAACTTAGGGAAGCTACGCGAAAACTCCGAGACGATATAATTAAAATAGCACCAGCAATTGGCGGTCCCATTGGTCCTGCTGCTGCCACAAAAGCGTGACCGAGAGGTCCTAAAAACAACTCCCCGCCGTAAAAAGCGACACCAGAACCATTAGGAGAAATCTGTAACTGCTTAAACTGTCCTCCCAAAAGGAGTGCAGCTAAACCATGACCCATTTCGTGAAACCAGGTTGCCAAGATCGTAAACGGGTAGAGGATGTAATCACCCCCAGGAACTTGCCACAGCAAAATCGTCGCGATCGCTGCTGCTATGAGCCAGGTAAGCCCCATACGTTCAACCACTGGAGGGGCTTCTTTTGCTAACAAAGGTTCAAATTTTTTCCCTGGTTTGCTCATGGCTGACTTTCCTAGTTGCACTTTACATCTATGCTAACCGTTTATTCTGATGTGTCCTTTGTCATTTGTCCTTTGTCACAAATGAACGCTTTTGACGTGGGCGTGGGAAAACTGCCAAGGATGCCAACTTCCTTTTGACAAATGACAACCCTCATCAGTCAGCGTGCAATTTTGACTAATGACTAATGACAAAGGACGACCTTCATCGGAAAGCTATCCTCACCGCTCAAAATTAAGAAAGTTGAAATATAAATGTAACCAAGTCTCCCTTACCTAGACTTATGCGATCGCCTGGGCGCAGGCGGTGTCGGTTTCCAGGTAAAAGCGGCAAATTGTTAATGTATGTGCCATTAGAACTGCCAACGTCTTCTATATAGTAAGCATCTCCCTCAATACGAATATCGGAATGAATCCGAGAGACAATTTCTGAATCGGGAAATCCGGAAACATCCACATCTGGGGGAATGCGGTCATTTGGCTTGCCGATATGAATCACAGAAAGATTTTGCGGCAATTCAATCAACCGATCTGTTTGGACATGGACAAGCCCTCCTGTTACGTGCTGCAATTGAGTTCGAGCAACGGTAGCAGCTGGTGTTGCTTGAGTTCCAGTTGCTTCTGGCTCTTCTATTAAGGTTTGAGCCGCAACGCTTGGTGGTGAAGAACTCTGGCTGTGTTCTTCAAGTTGTTGCGCGGGAACAACAACTGCTGTTGGTAACGGTGCAGGGTCTGGCATTGGGATGTGAGCAGATCCACTTGTAACTGTTTGTGGTGCTTCTACTAGTGTGTCAGGGGTTACTAGAGGTGGGACTTCTAGAGGATCAGGTGCAACTGTTGCTCCTACATTAGTAGCAGCCGTTGTAGTACGCAGGTTATAACCACACTGACCGCAGAACGCTGCATCTGCCTGCACGGTTGCCCCACAGCTCGGACAGTTAGTTGTAGCTGGTAATGGGGTGTAGCAAG
>CAZZVG010000867.1:0-3697 GCA_964657295.1 Iningainema sp.
TCCCCAAAGTCAATGGTTTCAACAGAGGGAATCAGCCGAAGTTCCGAGCAAAGGAAGCCGCCACTCAGACTTTTCTGCTGCACTTATCGGCTCCTCCCGACTCCCGTTCATCTTCTTAAGTGTGGTGGTTATTGCCAATTTCGCGGCACTGATTTTGACTGACTCGCGAAATGCATGGGTGATCGCTATTTTTGCTTGTTTGACTTATGCAGTCTATCAAGGCTGGCGCATCCTTGTCGTTTTTGTTGGTGGTGTTGCTACTAGTGTGGTTTTGGCAGCATTTGCTCCCTCTCCAATTTCTCTATTGTTTCGTAAATTTGTTCCTGCTTTCTTTTGGGCACGGTTAAACGACCAACTGTATCCCGATAGACCAGTCGCATTACTCCGCAAAACTCAGTGGGAGTTTGCCTGGAGTTTGACTCAGCAACGTCCTTGGACTGGCTGGGGCTTACGCAATTTTACGCAACTTTACAATGCCAAAATGCACGTTCCTTTGGGTCATCCCCACAACTTTTTTTTCATGCTTTCCTCTGAAACTGGACTTCCCACAACTCTGGTATTTCTTGGCATCATCGGCTGGATCTTTATTGGTGGTGTCCAAATATTGCGATGCCGCACTACATCGCAATCCATTCCCCAAGAAGATAGATTAATATTTTTCAGCTATCTTGTAACTTTTGGCGGATTAATACTCTTTAACACAGTCGATGTTAGCTTATTTGATTTTCGCTTAAACACAATTTCATGGGTACTATTATCTGCAGTTTCTGGAGTCGTGTATTCTTACAAGCAACGTCTTAGGTCCGAAAGGTAAGTATTTTGCCTGAGAGCGCTCCAGAGCACTGAAGCAGATAAGATTTATTCAGGTGGTTTAGACAATTATTTGTTTAGCTAACTACTTGTATTTTTCAGTGTATACACTGCGGTTACTAAATTTCATAGTTAATAAAATGACTATATTCACGTCTGTGACTGTGAATTGACTAATTCTAAATTAGTCACTGTTGCTGATTGTTGGGAAGGTGTGGGAATACCTCTTCGGAGGTTTTCCTGCATGACGGGCATCTATAATATGGGTGCCCTTTTTCCTACCCAAAGAAATTGCCTCAATCATCGTCAGCTTATAAGCAAGGTTTGTAATATCCAAGGTTATACATTCTTCTAAATGACTGTAGTTTTTGTATGACGAGGGAAATTTATCTCCAGTAATATACTCAATATTAGATTGAGAACACAAAACAAAACTTAAATTTTTCTCAGGAGTTAATTCCTAGTAATTGATTTGCTTGACATTATAGAACATCATGAAACATCTCGACTCTTCTGAGTCTTTCCTCCAAGTGAGTGAATAAACTCACGAAAGACATCAGACTGAGCTACATGTAAGAGTTTTATTTTGGTTTCTTGTGAAAAGATTTCCGACGACTTTTTAGTCAAATAAAGTAGCAATAATCTTTCTCTATCTGTGGAATAGCATCCTGGACAAACACAAAGTCGGGAGCCGGCACCAATCACTTTATTTTTTTGTAAAACAGGAAAATCAAAACCAAAAGGAAGCAGTTCCTTGAACAAAAAAAATTTTCCATGTCATCTTCTGCCTCAGTACAGAGGTGTCACTATGGCGTGCCACCTATCGACGCCGCTTTCAGCATTCTTTCTTGTAATATAGGTATGAGGAAAAGATACCTACTATTAGCCAAAATTTATGCCCACAACATCAGATTTTCTTCAGTACAGCCTATGGTCTGGTATTGTAACACTGATAATTGCTATCATAGCAGTCCTAGCTTTTATTCTCCAATGGGGCTTTCGTTTTCGGTTGGTGGGTAGCACTGGCTTTATGGTGGTACTGACAGTAGGTTTATTTACCCTCTCGTTGGTACCTATATCTCGGACTGTAATTCCGGGTGCGGTACACTACAGTCTAATTTATGATAATGGAGCAACACAAGCCGTAATTACTACCCCAACGCAAATTTCTGCTCCGCAACTGGAAGCAACCCTACGTCAAGCAGCCAGTGATTTGTATTCTTACGGCCGTTTGGGCACAACTGGAGACAATGAGTTGACTATTCGAGCACGTACACTTCTTCACCCAGAACCGGGAATTTCTGTGCCACTATATTTAGGTCAGGTAAAGCGATCGCTTGCGACTCGTGAAGATCCGCAAATGGCTATAGAAATTTATCACGACAAATTGGCCCAGATACCAAAACCTACGCCAGAAAAAGTTAGGACTTAAGAGTCGGGGCAGGTTTTACCGATTCATTTTAGATCTGGTAAATCTCCCTAGTGAAACCTGCCCGTACAGTCGGCTTTCTTCGCGTCTCGTTTTCAACGATACCAGTCTTATCTGGCAGAGAAAGAAGTGAAAATCATGACATTGATTTTTCCGGGAAATATTTTTTGTACTTGAAAATACAAATTCTTGAATTTTCTGTAAAATATTATTACAATTAATAGTATTAACAAAAAGAGCGATTGATCGTCAACAGTTTTAAAAAGAGCGATTATTCACTCATCTTCAAGATAGCTAAAAGAGCTACAGTCTCGTTATTCAGTGATATGCCTAACCAATTTGCAGAAAAGCTGTCGGCTCAGACACCTTCGTTCCTTGCTCTCAGTGTTGCTCCGGCAAAAGTTATCCGTGGTGCGGGAATTTTAAAAGAGGCAATAGTAGCCATAGGCAGTTTGGGAAGCCGCCCAATGGTAGTGGGAGGAAATCAAACTCTTGCCATAACCCAACAGCACTGGCAATCATTTCCGGAGCAGCAATTGCATTTTGCTCAGGCTTCTTATGCTCCTAATTGTAGCGAATCGAGTCTAACATCCTTGAGGGCGGCAGTCAAAAAACATCAAGCTGATGTGATAATTGGTGTTGGAGGTGGCAAAGCACTGGATACAGCCAAATTAGTCGCACATCAGTTGTCACTGCCAGTTGTCACAATTCCTACCTCAGGGGCTACGTGTGCTGCTTGGACTGCCCTGTCGAATGTTTATTCTGATGAAGGCGCGTTTCTCTACGATGTGCCACTCTCTCGTTGTCCCGATTTACTGATTCTGGATTACGATTTGATTCAAACAGCTCCTCCACATACACTCGTGGCGGGAATTGGTGATGCGATCGCCAAGTGGTATGAAGCTTCTGTCAGTAGCGGACACTCAGAACAAACCTTAATCATTGCTGCAGTTCAACAAGCAAGAGTTCTGCGAGATATCCTCTTCCAAAATTCTACCTCTGCCCTGAATGAACCTGGTAGCGAAGTTTGGCGACAAGTCGTAGACGCTACAGTTTTGCTTGCTGGTGTCATTGGGGGACTGGGAGGCGCACAATGTCGCACAGTCGCTGCTCATGCTGTACATAATGGTTTAACGCATATTTCTGGACATGGCAGCATTCACGGCGAAAAAGTTGCCTACGGTGTATTAGTGCAACTGCGTTTAGAAGAAACAATTCCAGGCAATCAACTCGCAGCAACTGCACGGCAACAGTTATTAAAGTTCTACGCCGAGATTGGATTACCACAAAAATTGAGCGATTTGGGCTTGGGCAATATCACTTTAGGGGAATTGCAACAAGCCGCTGAAATTGCCCTAAGTCCACAATCTGACATTCACAGGCTACCATTCAAAGTCGCGACTGAACAGTTAATGGCAGCGATGATTTCTACCACCGCACCAGCACAAATGAGAGGGG
>CAZZVG010000868.1:0-3697 GCA_964657295.1 Iningainema sp.
AAATTAAAAATTAAAAATGTAAAATTGCTAAAAAAATGAACGTTGTGGTTGTTGCCACTTCAAAAAAAGAATTGTACCCAACTCCCAGCAGCGGTCTTGTACAAGGCGTTCATAGTCTAAGGCAGATCGGATGAGCGTCGCTCATTGAATTTTTAATTTTTAATTTGAGCGAACTTTCATGTGCTTCGTTTGATTTGTTCTCGTTCAATCGCTTCAAATAAGGCACGAAAGTTGCCTTCACCGAAACCTTGAACTTGGAAACGGCGCTCAATAAACTCAAAGAAAAAGGTCGGTTGTCCAAAGATGGGCTGGGTGAAAATTTGCAGTAGTAAAGGCACAGCATGCTGCGCCCCTACATGCATGTTCTGTGGCGTTTCTTGATTCCAATCTACCAAAATCTCTGCCTGTGCGATCGCGCTGATTTCCTGTGCAGATAAAGGAAGTCTTCCTCGATTTACCAGATCCGAGTAGTAGCGAGTGGGTACTGGAAGGAAGGATAAACCACAAGCGCGAAATTGGGCGATCGCATTGATAATATTGTCTGTCCGCAAAGCGATATGTTGAATTCCCGATCCGTTATTCACATTCAGAAACTCCTGAATTTGGGAATTGGCTGAAGCGGGTTCATTAATTGGCAATTGGACTTTGGCGTTGCGCGAAACTATCACTTGGCTATACAAACCAGAGCGATCGGTTTGAATTGTAAACGTCTGCTGGCGCTGAAAATCAAGAATACTTTCGTACCAAGTTACAGCACTCTCTAAATCACCTGATGCCACATTCAGTACAATGTGATCTATGGCGCTGATAGTGGCAACGGATGTTGTAGCGGATGTAACGGATGCTTGATCTATAAAACCCACAGTTAGATCATCCGTTGCCATTTCGATCAACGTATGCGACAAACCACCCCAACCAGCAATTTTGCCCCACTTGACTTTGACAGCACCTTGTTGGTGTTGCTGGATGGTTTGTAGGACTTTAGCACCGTGTACTCTTGCTAGGGCGATCGCCGCTTCCAGATCTTCGACACCAAAAGCGATATCTGCCACACCAGGCGGGTGCTGACGCAGAAACTCAGCCACAGGGCTGATGGGTAAAAGCGGTGAAGACAGCAAAAAGTAGACGGAACCACTTTTTACCACTTCAGTGCAGGTGTGACTCGACTCGAACAAGGGAATAGCATAATCGGCTACAGCTTGAAAACCTAGATGGCTGACAAACCAATCGCGCCATGCGAGGGCATCTTCTACATAGAAGTGAACGTGTTCAATATTCATCAGTCGATGTCACCAAACTGGGCGATCGCCTTAGAAATCAGAATGTCCACCTGTACATGTTCAGTACCAATACCATCGGTGGCACTGACAACAACCACTTTATCCTGCATTGTATGATTTACATTTCTTTATATCCTTTTACATAATACTGAATGATAGGCTAAAAATTAAGTTTGTACTTTTAGACTGAGGCTTACCGTAGCGCGACTTGCCAAGAATCGCCTGTTTTTTGAAGCTGAAAAGAACTGCATGAACTCAAAAAACTGGGAAAATTAGCGTTCAAATCCAAGTTTTTCAGTATTTTCTTAATACCTTGACCGTACTGTTGGTGAAATTGACCACTTAAAGTTTGGACAGAAATGTAGCTAGTGGGAGTTTTACTTACTAAGGCAGTTATAATTTTAACTAATGCCTGTTCCAAATCTGATTTAGTCTCAACTTTGTTGTTTGGCTGAGGCATTTTAAACAAAGCCAAGTATATTTCCGTGTCTTCTGAGGATTGATACACTACAAACTCAGATTGGTTGATAAAAATATCTTTGACTGTCTTACCTGGAAAGTGATGAGACACAACTTGCCTGATCCGAAGGTTGTACTTTGTATGGAATACTGAGGAGATTTCCGATAGCTTAATCCATTGATTTGATGTACGTACTTCCTCGTCTCTAATTATGTCTTTAATCTGACTAATAAATTCTAAGAGTGAAGGTATCGGAGTTTGGTTTTCACCATTTTGGCTGTTTAATATTGTTATATTGCTTCCCTGCTTACTAACTCGATGCACCACTAATCCATTCTGCTGGAGATGGTTGCACAGGTTAGTCATCACTGTGTCTGAGGAACAGACTAAAACTTCCTTGGCTTTTGGGTAACGCTCATGAATTGACAAACCAACTGCGATCATTTTTCCATCTGCATTATCCTTACCAGCAGGCACATGAATCAAGTCGTAGCCACGCTGATGAAATTCAACATCTAGTTTGCCCATACAACGCCAATTTGCAAAAGCAATCTTGACTTGAAGAGGACAAGTGCAGACTGTTGTTAAACGCTGTTCTGTTTCAGTATTTAATTGTATATTTTCTGCATCCAGAAGTAAAACAGCTATTCCTTGCTGCTGCAAAGACACAACGCTACCATTAGGCGTAACTTGATCGGATAACTCTACTTCGGAACTTGCTAAGCCATTTGGAGTCAGGTTCGGTGAATTCAATTGACGAATTTTTTTCAGTAATTCTAGAAATGTCGGTGAGTTGAAAGCTTCAGGAATTAGCAAAGCTTTCAGGAACCTTTGCAACTGTTGAAGCAATGCATCCAAGTCTACAGTGTGGCTGAGTACTTCTGTTAAATTTTCTGTTAAAATAGACTGATTGCGACTGCCACGCCACGCCACATTCCTGTATCTTTCAAGTAGTAATTCTGGCTCTTGCTCTTGAATCGCAATAATTGCTTGACAAACATAGGAGCAGATTTGATTTAGCCCGACAGAATAATCAGTAGTCAGTAAAAGATTCATAGCTCACACAGCAGAGTAAGGCTTCCTGGCTCATGCCATCATCAAAGATGGTAATTTACTCATGTTATATCTAAGTAAAAAACCATTTGAGATCAGTGAAACTCCTTAACCACAAAGCTAACTGCGGATTACTGGCAGCTTTTTATTTAATTTTTCCACAAAGCTACCTGTCTTAAGGTAGTAAAAGAAAGACGAGGTGGGCGGCTTTAGTCGCCGTCAATATACGGGGAGTGTCACTAGACGAATTGCAAAAGTCATGAGTCTTAGTGTTCTTCTTTGCGACGGCAGTTCAGATCGCCGGAAGCCGGCGCTCTGCCAGCCTCGTCTTTGCTACGAGTGCGATCTGCAAAAAATTATTTATGCAAGAGGTCTACTCTTTAGCATTGAACTCTCCCCCGTTTGAAAACGGAGGATTCTGAATCGTTGCGGTTGCGGCGCGGCATTTTTCGGGGGAAGTTTCCCCCGAAAAGATGCCTTGGATAGAATCCGCCGCAACCACTTCTTTTCCTTAGCTATCAAACTAAGTCGGGCAGTCAAAGGTGCCACTATCAGAAGGAGGCTAAGAAGGCTATAGCTGTGCCGTTACCTGGATCTTCACCTTGAAGATTTTACGCTCCCATTGGCAACTTTTAAAAAGTTATTCTTGATACAACCCCATACCAACAGTAGTCCTGGTTCAGTTAGATAACACGTTTGGTTTGGAGTTTTTCATCCTTTTATGTTACCCTTCTGTTTTTATAGCATATACTTGACATCATGATGAGGATAAGTTTAAGATTATCAGACAAAGAATATGAAGATTTAGGCAAGCTAAGTAAGAAAACAGAGCGTTCTTTGAATGACTTAGCAATCTTAAGCAATTAGACAATTTACAGCAGAAACAGGCGCTCTTTAAATCAGC
>CAZZVG010000869.1:0-3690 GCA_964657295.1 Iningainema sp.
TTACCAATTACCAATATTTTGTTGTTGAACATCATCAAGAGTAATGTGTACTGGCTGAACGTGCCAAATATCTTGGGCGTATTCGCGAATTGACCGGTCCGAGGAAAAGTAGCCTGAGCGTGCTGTATTGAGAATTGACCGATACAGCCAGTTTTCTTGGTCGCGGTAGGTGTGGCTGACCTGCTGCTGACAATCAATGTAAGACTGATAATCAGCAAACAACAAATAATCATCCCGGTTTTTTAAGGACTCTACCAGTGGTTGAAACAAATTGCTGTCACCCTTCGAGAAGTAACCCGATGCAATCTGGTCAATTGCCTGTTTAAGTTGGGGATTACTATTATAGTAGTCCCACGGATGATATCCAGTAGCTTTTGTTTGTGAGACTTGGGGAGCCGTTAGTCCAAAAAGGAAGAAGTTTTCGGCTCCTACACGCTCGCGAATTTCAATATTCGCCCCGTCTAGTGTGCCGATGGTCAATGTGCCATTCATCGCAAACTTCATGTTGCTTGTACCAGAAGCTTCTTTACCTGCTGTGGAGATTTGCTCGCTCAGGTCAGCAGCTGGATAAATTCGCTGTGCGAGTGATACGTTGTAGTTTGCCAGAAAGACGACCTTGAGGCGATCGCCTATATCCGGGTCATGATTCACCACCTCCGCCACAGAGTTAATCAGCTGAATTATCAGCTTTGCCGTTGCGTAACCGGGTGCCGCCTTACCAGCAAAAATCACAGTTCGCGGCACAAAATCTGCATCAGGATGCTGTTTAATGTAGTTATAAAGCGTGATGACATGCAGCAGATTCAAATGCTGACGCTTGTACTCGTGTAGTCGCTTCACTTGCACATCAAACAGGGAGTTAGCATCAACACGAGTACCAGTTGTTTGCAGAATGTACTCTGCCAAATCATGCTTATTTTCCTGCTTGATTTGTCGCCATTGAGCGCGAAACTCCTCGTCATTCACGAATGCTTCTATCTGCTTGAGTTCGTCTAAATTCTTAATCCAGCCCTTACCAATTTTGTTTGTAATTAGCAGCGTAAGTTTGGGGTTGGCAAGCAAAATCCAGCGACGAGGGGTGACTCCATTAGTTTTGTTACTGAACTTTTGTGGAAACAGTTCGTAGAAGTCTCGTAATAATTCGTGTTTCAGGATTTCGGTGTGTAGTCCCGCCACACCGTTAATGGCATGAGAGCCAACACAGGCGAGATAAGCCATCCGCACCCGTTTCTCTGCTCCTTCTTCAATAATCGACACTCGGGCAACTCGTTCATTGTCACCGGGATATTTGGCACGAACTTCATCCAGGAAGCGTTGGTTAATTTCAAAAATAATCTCCAAGTGTCGCGGCAAAAGGCTGCCAAACATACTCAATGACCAACGTTCCAGTGCTTCGGATAAAACAGTATGATTGGTGAAACCAAAGGTTTTCTGGGTGATGTCCCAAGCTTTGTCCCATCCCAACTGATGTTCATCCACCAGCAGCCGCATTAGTTCGGCAATACCAATTGTGGGGTGGGTGTCATTGATCTGGATGGCAAATTTATCGGAGAAATGGTCAAAGTTGTCGTGACTCAACAGATAGATCCGGATGATATCTTGTAGAGAACAGGAAACAAAGAAATATTGCTGCTCTAGGCGAAGTTCCCTACCTTGGTAGTTGCTATCGTTGGGGTAGAGGACTTTGGTAATGTTTTCTGAGAAGACTTTATCACCAACGGCACGGGCGTAGTCTCCACTGTTGAAAATCTGGAAGTTAAATTCATCACTAGCTTTGGCACTCCACAAACGTAAGGTATTGACGGTGTTGCTGTTGTAGCCAGATATGGGTGTATCGTAGGGCGTACCCAAAACGGTTCTTTCGGGAATCCAACGCACTTGGTAGCGTCCCTGTTCATCTGTGTAAGCTTCGGTGTGTCCACCTAGTTTGACTTGGATAGTGTACTCTGGGCGCGGAATTTCCCAAGGGTTGCCGAAGCGCAGCCAGCGATCCGGAACTTCCACCTGCGCACCATTACGAATTTGCTGCTGAAAGATGCCGTACTCATAACGGATGCCATAGCCAATGGCAGGAATTTCTAAGGTTGAGAATGAATCCAAAAAGCAAGCAGCCAGTCGTCCTAAACCGCCGTTGCCTAACCCAGGTTCATCTTCCTGTTCCATCAAATCGTACAAATCATGCCCTGACTCCTGTGCGATTTGACGGGCTTGATCGTACAGTCCGACGTTAATTAGGTTTTTGCCTAGTTGTCGTCCGATGAGGAATTCGGCAGATAAATAGCAAACGACTTTTACATCCTTTTGGAAGTCCGTTTGCTCAACAGTTTTGAGCCAGCTGTGCAGTAGGCGATCGCGCACTGTGTACGCCAGTGCCATATAGTCATCGTGTGCTGTTGCCCAACTCTGATCTTTTGCTTGGATGTAGTACAGGTTATCTAAGAAAGCGCGTTTGAGCGTTCCTATGTCCATTCCGGTGCGATCGTCCTGCACCTGGGTGGAGACATGTTCTGTACGACGAAAGTGCTTTTTCCTATGGGGGATGTGGGTGTGAGATTCTTTTTTGAAGCCGTTGCTATTCATGGTTGCAATTTTTGATAGACTGCGAATTTTCGTAACTCGGTGTTCAGTCATTGGTCAGAGTGAAAGCAACTTCAAGTCGCTCTCGCGTCTAACTTTAGTAACACAAGCAACATAACTGCCTCTAGCTTAGGTAGCAAAAATGCTGATAATTTTCCGGTCGATTTTGAGTAAATCCTGTTACCACTCCTTAAAAATCTATAAAAAATATTACATTGTATTGGTCGATACATGATAAAACTTTAGTGCTACTGCTAATCTATACGAGGAGGAAAAAGCATCATGGGTTACGAATACAGCAACGCAGACATGCGGTCTATTCTTAGTGGCTTGGGATTTTTAGGAAAAGATTGCGCGTCACGTGGTGGAAGTTCTGGAGACGTTGATGACTTTCCAGTGATATATAATAATTCTTCCTTAGACCCTTTTTGCATAAAAGATGCAATCCAACAGTTTCAGCAATATTTTCACATCAACCCTGCTGATGGTAATTGGACAGCGCAAACTAATAACACAGCAACTGAAGAGATGGAAACTCTTCACAAAGAACTGAACTCTGTACTTGGCACAAATTTAAACCCAAATGTGCCGTTATATAATCTAGATACTGCTGATGCAATTAGAGAATTTCAAAGTAAGATTGGTGAGCAGCAAAATGGTATCGCTAGCTTGCATATCCGCCAAAGACTCAACCAAGCAGCCCAGGGCGGAAACTAACAAAAAGTAGGTAATGGTTCACTTAAGTGTGAAAGCTCGGTATTTACGCTTAAGATTGCTTTTAGTTTGGATGTAGAAGGCTTGTAGTTGTGCGCCAGATGCTTCAAGCGGGGGAACCCCGCCAACGCACTGGCTTGCTTTAGCGCTAAAGCGCAACTACGAACTTTAATTTATTTAAGTTTATCAACTTAGTACACCATTGACACGACTTACAGCAGTTTTCAATTGAACCCGCGCCACATTGTAAGGGCGCGGTTTCCGCGCCCCTACGGTTATATTGTGGTCTACGATTCTAATGACCGCTAATTTAAATCCCCCTATGGGCTAAAACTAGATGAGGGTCCTTCTGTCTCGATGCGAGTTGCAACGGTTAAAACGCTATCAACTAGACGTTCG
>CAZZVG010000870.1:0-3689 GCA_964657295.1 Iningainema sp.
TGTCTTCAGAACTCCCTGAAGTTATGATCAAAGGAGCCGCCGCCCAAACTTCGGGCGTTGCACTCTTACTGGCACCTTTAATCAACCTCGGAAAATTTTAAAGACGAGTTAAAAAAGTTTAATCTGTCAATTTTTTTAGGTTTCCAGAAAATTTATGTATATTTTTAGAGAAGCTGTCAAAGCAATTCGCATAGCTATAGTTTTGTGGGTGCTGACTGCAATTATTTACCCTTTATTAATTCTAACAATAGGTCAAGTCTTCTTTTCATATAAAGCTAACGGTAGCATAATGCAAAATATCAAAGGAGAATCTATTGGTTCAGCTCTGATTGGTCAACAGTTTAAATCCGAGTCTTATTTTCATAGTCGTCCAAGTGCAATTAAGTACAGCCAAGGAAAAGAAGCTAAGCCAACTGGTAAATCTGGAGCCACTAATCTCGCTCCTAGCAATCCAGTCTTATTGAAACGAATTGTAGAAAAGTCAAATAACCTTAAAGACGATAATATTCAACCAATTCCAGATCTCATTTATACTTCTGGCTCTGGTTTAGATCCGCATATTTCAATAAAAGCAGCACGAGAGCAGTTAGAGAAAGTTGCTCATGCCCGTGGAGTTAGACCAGAAGATCTACTTTTCTTAGTTACTAAATATACAGAAGGGAGATTTTTAGGCATTTTTGGAGAACCTGGAGTTAATGTTTTGAAATTGAATTATGCCCTGGATCTTGAGGAACTGAACCGTCAGCAAAATAAATGAGAATCTGTAATTTATAGTGAATAGTAGTTAGTAGATAATGATTGATAGTTAATTACAAGTATAAAATGTAGTTAGCAATTAATAACAGACATCTAATAAGCATCAACAACTAAAAACTAAAGAATCTCAACAACTAGCAACTACCAACTATCAAAATTATGACTTCTGTTTCATACTATGAGAGTATAGCACGGCGTGGTAAGCACAAAATTTTTATTGGTATGGCTCCTGGAGTAGGCAAAACCTATAGAATGCTGGAAGAAGCGCATGGACTCAAAGAACAAGGAATAGATGTCATTATTGGGCTTTTAGAAACTCATGGACGTAAAGAAACAATGCAAAAAGCCGAGGGGTTAGAGATCTTACCTCGTTTGTCAGTTTCTCGTGGTGAGTTGGCGTTAACAGAAATGGATACGGATGGGATTTTAGCCCGTATGCCGCAATTAGTACTAGTTGATGAACTAGCACATACTAATGTTCCGAATTCGCCACGAGAGAAACGCTATCAAGATGTACAACTCATTTTGGCGGCAGGCATTGATGTCTACTCAACAATGAATATTCAACATTTGGAAAGTCTTAATGACTTAGTAGCACGAATCACTAGTGTCGTTGTGCGAGAACGTGTTCCCGATCGCATCTTAGATGAAGCAGATGAAGTGGTAGTGGTAGATGTGACTCCAGAAACACTACAAGAACGGTTGCAAGAAGGGAAAATCTATGCACCTCAAAAAATTCAACAAGCGCTTGATAACTTTTTCCAACGGCGAAATCTGATTGCTTTGCGAGAACTCGCGCTACGAGAGATTGCGGACAACATTGAGGATCATGCGGTTGCTTCCTCTTCCCAAGGTCAGTTTTGTAATATTCACGAACGGGTTTTAGTGTGCGTATCTACTTACCCTAACTCAGTGCAACTATTACGCCGAGGTGCGAGAATTGCTAGCTATATGAATGCCCCTCTTTTTGCTGTGTTTGTTGCCAATCCAGATCGCTTCCTCACTAAGGAAGAAAGTCTGGACATCGAAACTGCCGAGAAACTGTGCCAAGAATTTGACGGTATGTTTATCCGCACCACTAGCAATAATATTGCCCAGTCAATCGTGGAAATTGCCGAAAAATACCGCGTCACTCAAATAGTTATTGGTGCCAGTCAGCGACCACGTTGGCAAATACTCTTGAAAGGATCCTTAACTCATAAATTACTGAAATTACTCAAAAACGTCGATTTGCACATCATTTCTGATTAGAGTTATGAGTTGGTGAAGAATCCTTCTTGTTTTCCCTGAAATCAATGACTAAACTTGAAACAGAAAAATCTTAACTCAAAACTCTGTACGGGCAGGTTTTATCCGATCAATATACATATTTAAGATTGATAGGTAAAACCTGCCCCTACTCTTCCTCACTCATTACTCATAACTCATAATACAATATCCAAAATAAAATGACTCGTGTAATAGGTTTAATAAGTGGCACATCAGTAGATGGTATAGACGCAGCCTTAGTAGATATTTCAGGTACAGATTTAGATCTGAAAATAGACTTGGTAGCTGGTACAACATACCCCTACCCCTCTAACTTGAGAGAAGATATTATGTCCGTCTGTAGTGGGGCGGCAATCTCAATGGCAGAATTGGCAGAATTAGATGATGCGATCGCCCATGTCTTTGCCCAAGCCGCACTAGATATTCAAATGAGTCACCAAAAGGCTACTTTGATCGGTTCCCACGGTCAAACAGTTTACCATCTCCCAGCAAAAGGGATATCTAGCTCCTCACTCGGCTATAGCCTGCAATTAGGGCGTGGATCTGTGATTGCTAATTTAACAGGTATGACGACTGTCAGTAACTTTCGTGTAGCGGATATTGCTGCTGGTGGTCAAGGTGCACCTTTAGTACCTCGTGTTGAAGCAGCTTTGCTTAGTCATCCTCAACAATCCAGTTGTATCCAAAATATTGGTGGTATTGGTAATGTTACTTACATGCCACCGCGTGATGACAACTGGTTGACAAAAATTTGTGCTTGGGATACGGGCCCTGGAAATAGTCTGTTGGATCTGGCGGTACAGCATTTAACTGATGGTGCAAAAACCTACGATGAGAACGGTGCTTGGGCGGCAAGTGGCACTCCATGCCATCCCTTAGTAGAACAATGGCTGAGGCAAGAGTACTTTCATCTTTTACCACCTAAATCTACGGGGCGAGAGTTATTTGGCGTTACTTACCTACATCAGTGTCTCAAAGACGCGGAAGCCTACCAACTAAGTTCGGCTGACATCTTGGCGACGCTGACGGAATTGACGGCAGCTTCTATAGTTCAAAGTTACGTCACTTTTTTGCCAGAAATGCCACAGCAGGTTCTATTGTGTGGCGGTGGTAGTCGCAATCTTTACTTGAAAAATCGGTTACAAATACTGTTGACACCTGTACCAGTCTTGACAACAGATGAAGTCGGTTTGAGTGGTGATTTTAAAGAAGCGATCGCCTTTGCTGTGTTAGCTTACTGGCGACAGTTAGGTATTCCTGGCAACTTGCCAACTGCCACTGGGGCGCGTCAAGAAGTGCTTTTGGGAGAAATTCATACTAATTTTTAAGCTCATCCCACCTTTAAAATAAGCGGGATTTAGCGTCCAAAGTCCCAAGAGTAATGAGTAATGAGTAAAATAGTCATTACTCATTTCTAGCTGCTCAAACCAGTCAGCCTCTTTGCCACTTGCCTTTGCCACATTTTGCAATGCCACCAAAAACAATTTCGAGTCACCCTCTTCCAAAGCAGCGTTGAGATAGGCAACTGCCTGTTCTGGGTTTTGCAAATATCCCATCAACTCTTGCTCGTAGCTTCTACTCTTAGGCATCTTCTTTTTGCTGTCCTAACGTTGACTTCTCCCGGCTTTAAAAAGACCGGGATTCTAAACGGATGTTGCTACGTG
>CAZZVG010000871.1:0-3687 GCA_964657295.1 Iningainema sp.
CTACACAAATCTGCTTCAACGGCATCTGGACAAAGCACAAGCCTTGCGTTAAGCAATGCTGACGACTATGAAAAGCCATCCTAATCTTGTAGATTGGGCAGCTTTTACCCTGATTAGCGAATCTCAGTAGTACACCACAGATCCCCGACTTCTTAGAGAAGTCGGGGATCTTGACATCTTGCACGCCCACCTAAATTTTTGCATAACCTACCTTACCCTCAGAAATATAAGAGATTGTGTCAATCTACTTGTAACCATCTGGAGAAGTTGGTAATGTTCTATCGTCATAAATATCTCACCCTTCCAACGAAGAGTGCTTTCACTGACACTGCCTATGCCTGCTGCCCAATCGAGTACAGGTAATTGGTGAAACATGATAATTAATTCATCATTTATTACAAATCTAAAGATGAATAACTTACACCTTAAAGTACAGCAAGTCGAAAAACTTTGTTTATTTGAACTATCATGGGGTCAAGGACAACAAATTCATGCGCGACTTACCTATCCCGAAAATCTGACTAAGCTTTATCAGGATTGGCGGCGAATTTATCTAAACTTTTATCAAACTTCCTGGCGGGGAATAGTCGCAAATGCTGGCATTTTAGCTGCACCAACGATTGATTGGCATGCCAAATTAGTGCAAGCAGAAGCACAACTTTTCTATGAGTTTCACAATTGGTTACGCAGTGCTGAATTATATGATATTCGTTCAATCATCGCTAATAAAAATAAACAATTGGCAACAACTACGCTCCCCGTAGAAGTCGTTCTCACTTGCAATCCTTTAGACTTGGCACGTCTACCTTGGGAAGCTTGGGAAATTAATACGGAATTTGCTGCTGATAAAATTCATATTGTCCGCGCACCTCTGAATATCCGGGAAAAGGTGACAAGTTCCAATAATCGCTGCAATCGTCAAGCGAGAGTTTTGGCAATTTTAGGCGATGATACTGGGTTAAATTTCAATTCGGAGAAATTGGCAATTCGTTCTTTAGAAAAAATTGCAGAAGTGAAATTTATCGGTTGGGAACCTGGAAAAGATATTGCTGAATTAAAAAATGAAATCGTTGAGGCGATCGCATCGCAAACTGGATGGGATATTTTGTTTTTTGCCGGACATAGTAATGAAACTAGTTTAACAGGAGGAGAATTATCTATAGCCCCGAATGTGGCTTTATCACTCAGCGAAATAGTCCCATCTTTGACTGTTGCGAAAGAACGTGGATTGCAGTTTGCAATTTTTAATTCTTGCAGCGGCTTGAGTATTGCAAATAACCTGATTGACTTGGGTTTGAGTCAAGTTGCAGTTATGCGAGAACCTATTCACAACCGCGTTGCTGAAGAATTTTTCGTTTTGTTTTTGCAAGCTTTGACAGAATACAAAGATGTTCACGAATCATTGTTAGCTGCTTGCGAGTATCTGAAGTTAGAAAAAAATCTGACTTATCCGAGTTCTTACTTAATTCCTTCTTTGTTTCGACATCCGGAAGCGCCATTATTTCGGATCGAACCTTTTGGAATCAAACAAAAACTTAAAAATTTGATACCAACTCGTCGGGAAGCGATCGCTCTGTCATCTCTGGTATTCATTAGTTTACAATTACCTGTACAGCAATTCTTATTAGAACGTCGCGTATTGGCACAGGCGATATATCGTCAAATGACCAATCAAGTCGAAAAGATAACGACTCCTCCGGTTGTATTGGTGGAAATCGATGAAAAGTCAATTCGAGATGCACGTATACCTAACCCCAAACCAATGAATCGCGAGTATCTAGCACATCTGGTGGATAAACTTACTCTTGCAAAAGCCAGGGTAGTCGGTATAGATTATTCTTTGGATCGACATCAAGGAAAAAATGATCGCATTCTCGCACAATCTCTACAAACGGCGGTAAAAACTCCAAACCCGACAACATTTGTCTTCACTAAAACCCGTGCTAAAAATGGCGAATGGCTGAACGTTTTACCTGATATTGCTAGTCCAAAGTGGAGTTTACAAGGCGAAATCGATCTTCTGCCAGGATATATGCAACTGTTCCCGATTGTCAAGTCTAACGAAGAGCCTTTGTTTTTCGCTGGCTTGTTGGCTATTTCCCATCAGTTACAGCAACGAACTCATGCGCCACAACCGCAATTAAACAGTCAGAGAGATTTTTGGCAACAGATAAGCGCGGCTGACAATCAAACGGTTTTGACATCAGAGCGAACTGACAAGTCAGCGCTTGCGCGAACGCATCTGCAACCACTCACCGCCTTGAGTTACTGGATTGGTCAAATGTGGCTCCATCCTATTATAGACTTTTCCATTCCCCCCAGTCAAGTCTATAACTCTATCCCCGCTTGGAAATTAGTGAAGGAGGGATTGGGGGACTTTAATTATTTTTGTTCTGATACCAGTCGTAATTGTCATTTTCCTCAGAGCTTGCAACAACAAGTTGTGATTGTTGCACCTGGGGGATATGGTGAAGCTGGTTTATCACAAGATAAGGAGGATAATTTTGAACTACCAGCAGCAGTTGCTTACTGGCGAAGTCAAGAAAATCCCGTTAACCCAAGTCAAGTTATGACAGGTGGTGAATATCATGCATACATGGTACATCATATACTGAATAAAAGATTAGTTGTGCCGATTCCCGATTTGTGGATGATTGGGTTAGCGATCTTATTAGGAAAAGCGATATATTTATGGCGGCAAGAAAAACCTCATCGCCTTTCAGGTTTAATATTGGTAAGTATAATCATAACTATTTATGGATTGATTAGTTTGCAGATGTACATTTCATCGGCTGCTGTGCTTTTGCCTTGGTTTCTACCATCTGCAACTTTGTGTATTTGTGTTCTACCATCTGTTTTGAGGACAAAAAGTCATGAATAAATTTTTATTGTCTACTTTAGTGATGTTAGCTACAATTTCTACTATAGTACCTAATCAAGCTCAAAGCGTCAAGAAAAATTCCATCCAACCAACCTTTTCTTGGACAAACTTTTCTCTGGCTTTGTTTAGCAAGAAACCTCCCATACAACCGCGCAAAGGTGTTTCTCGCGATCCTAAATTTATCTGTATGATTTCTCCAGATGCTCCAACTGAAGGTAGAATTGTTTGGAGCGATCGCCCGATATTTATTTGGAAAGGTGCGGTGCAAAAAATAGCCGTGCGGATATCTGGTAGTGAAAAAGACTTGTGGAATCAAATTGTAGCAGGAAAACAGAGAATAAATTATACAGGAGAGGCGCTACAACCAGGTCAAACATACGACTGGCTGGTTTTTGAAGGTGAGTCTCTCTATCAGTCAGTTCATTTTCAGGTAATGAATGTAGAAAAACGCGATCGCGTTACCACCGACTTGAATACTTTAGAAAATCAACGTAAAGCAAAGAAAGATGATTATGAAGCGATCGCTCTTGCCAAAGCCAGTTATTTCGTCCAAAATCAGTTGTGGGCAGATGCGTTACAGCAAGTTTACTCTGTAGAAAAACCCTCTGCACAATTGGCTCAAATTCGTCACGATATTCCCGATAAACTGTGTAATCTATAACAAATAGTAGGCAGTAATTCCCCTAGATACTAAACCCCACCCCCAACCCCTCCCCGCAAGCGGTGAGTCCAGCGCTGCAGGAGGGTTAGCCCCAATACGGTTCGGTTAAGCCCAAAACCAGATAAAGTGAGGGTTATCCCCTGAA
>CAZZVG010000872.1:0-1516 GCA_964657295.1 Iningainema sp.
GCTTTGAGCCTTGAACTGAAGTTCAAGGCTCAAGTGCAGAATGAAATAGCCCTGGGTTAATAGCTAGTAGACAACTAATTTACCTTCTGGATATTCGCCCTCCCAACCACAGGGCCAATGTCCTAAGCGATACCACTCCATCAAGTCGATAAAGAAAGTGTCAGCGCTTTGAGTCACAATTTCCACAGCAGCCGCTGCCATATCAAAGGCTACAGCATCAGCTACACTTACTCCCGCTTCGAGTTTAAGACAATCAATTGATTTGGAAGCAGCTTGGAATGCTTTATCATAAGCAATATCCCAAACTGGGCAAAGTAAGTGCTGCTTCTATTTCCTTTAGTTGAAGCTGGATATTCTCTAAAGTTTCTTCATCATTATTAGTAGACATTTTAAAAATTACGCACCAGCAAGAAAGCAAATCTCATGACTACCATCAAAGAACAACTCTTTGCCGCAATTGAAGCTACCCCAGAACCCATGTTGGAGTTCATTTTGGACTATCTCGAATACCTTAAAGCCAAAAAAAGCTCCTCCACCAACTTAGCAGAAGCCTTGATGCAAGCAGGAGAACCCATACTGCGCGGTTCTAAAGCCAAAGATTTGCTACAGTTTGCACCGAACCTGGCTTGGCGACGACTTTGAGGAATGCCTCCAACTTGTTTACGACACCCGTTCCCCGACTGAATTCTAATGTATCCAGCAAATAGAGCCATTTTCTCTAAAAACCTGGGTTTAAATCATTATTATTGATGGTATAGTATAGAGCAGAAATAATTGGTAGGCAACCATTTGCCCCTCTTCATACCACTTGCTCTATTTTTTGACTATGGTGCAAACGATTCAGGCAAAAGAGATTTCCCTTGTAGAACTGGAAATGCTCTTCCAACTCCAAAGAGTTGAAGATCCACAATTTTTTTATGAGTGGCAGACAGATTTGCCTGAACTAAGCGAGTGGCAAAGACAACTGCTAGATCAGATCAAAGCAGGTTACTTGAACTTACTCAAAAAGCCGCCATTGCTGGAAAAACCGATAAACCTAGCAGTTGTTTCTCCACTGCTCTTTACCGGGCAATTTTATTTATCCCCCTTCGATCTACGTGCAGAGAAAAACGTTGAAATTTCAGCCCAAGATGAGGACAAGTCAGTCATTGTCAAAGGCAACTTGGATACTCTAGTGCTGAAGGATAAGCTCTGGGTAATGGTGATTGAATCGAAACAGGCTAAATTATCTGTTGAGGCAGGACTAGCTCAAATTCTCGCCTACATGCTCAATCATCCCAACCCAAACAATTCTTGCTTTGGTATGATTACCAACGGTGGAAGTTTCTTGTTTGTCAAATTACTACTCGGCGAAACCCCTCAGTATGGGACTTCTGATTTATTCGGAATCAACAATCAAAAAAACAACTTGTATGACGTTTTGAAAATCCTCAAGCACTTGATTGAGTTGGCAAATGTTGATGCATGAGCGATCGCCATTGAGAACGACTTCCTCTTTCACGTTTACGACTTCTCC
>CAZZVG010000872.1:1616-3274 GCA_964657295.1 Iningainema sp.
GAGTGCTGATGAGTGCGTGAGTACAGCCCTTTATTCTCAAAACTTCAAGCACTTACTAATTGAGTAAGACGCTTAAGGATGCGAAGCACATCATACAATTCATTTCCGGGGTTACGCATCAGGAAACCTTTAGATAAAGCATAACGGGGTGGTTTTTCTTTAACTAATTTGACGAAAATAAACTCGCTACCAGTGGCAATCATACCAAAACAGGGTTTATCTGGGTGAGGACTACCTAACATATAGACAAGAATTTGTGCTAGTCCTTCTTCAATTGAAAAAGAAGCTTTTTTAGACTCAATAATCATTATCCACAATTTGTTTTTAAAAACTAATGTATCAATTCTGCCTTTGATAATTACATCATCATCAGGCACAGCAATATCTATAGATTCTTCTGATTTTACGTAAAACGGAGCTAGATAAAAATCTCCGATAAAAAGTATAGGGTCAACGATTGCCATTCTGACAACATCTTCTAGCAAGGGCGGGTAGTTAAGAAGATTAAAATAACCTGCTTTTACCTTGTCTAAAAGCTGTTTATCCAAATCTTTTATTTCCGGCACATCATCTTGCCACTCTCGGAAAATTTGATCATCTAAAACTAATTGGAGACCAAAGTTATCGATTAAGTAGCGTAAGTTTACATCTTTTGCTTGGATTGTTTGCGTCATATTTATTCAAGCAAGCGTGAAAAATTAATATTGCATGCTTCTAATTATCTATGGTAAAGCAGCACTATCTTCAAGGGTCTGGTTCTGTATGCTAGACGAGCGGCGGTAAATACCAGGTGCAATGCCTGCCCATCGTTTGAAGGCTTTGCTAAACACCACTTCCGACTCATAACCTACTTGAGCTATAGCTTTTTGCTTGTTCAACCTTGTACAAGGGGACTGTAGTCTTGATACAAGCTAACTTTTGGTCATGTAAATATCAGTACTAAGTAAATCATTACTTAACATATCTTAATAGTTATCTTGACTACTTCTGACATACTCTGCCATACTGCTTTCAAAGAGACAACTTGAGATGACTAAATAAGACTGCTGAAAAGATATCTATATATAAGTTTCCAGCTTATGGGCGATACTGGATTTGAACCAGTGACCCCGTCCGTGTGAAGGACGTGCGCTACCACTGTGCTAATCGCCCGCGATTGCTGATTCAATAGGCTTTTTACCTACTTTTCTCAGTCTTCTTAAAATTGCTTTTTAATTTACAACGCCATACCATTTTATAGTACTACAGTTTATGCAAATATTAAGATATATTAAGATCATAGCTACATAAGATTGACACTCAGCTTTTTTCGCGCCTCCTATAAAAATGGGCGAAGTGGGAGTTCTCACTCAATCTGTCGTCTTTTCCAATAATCAGGTTTACGCTTTCCATGCGCGATCGCAATAATCCAAATAAGCTCCTCAAGCTCTAAGTAAAAAATGAGGTACGGAAAACTTTGAATAACGTAACGACGTACCCCCTCAATATGTGGTGTTCCCGCATTGGGATTTTGGCGAATTTTTATAAGGGCTTCCTCTACTTTAGTCAGTAAATCAAGTCCCAAACCTAGATTTTAAGTTTCGTAGTAAGCGATCGCACTATGAAGTTCCTTTCTGGCTTCGGTGTGGATTAGAATAAACTTCACGAATACTTCTTGC
>CAZZVG010000872.1:3284-3686 GCA_964657295.1 Iningainema sp.
GCGCAGTTCAGGAAATACTTGATCGGATGGTTCGCCAAAGGCTGTCCTACGATAGATATCTTCTAAGCGTTTGCTTAACTCCGTATCCCAGGCTACCTCTACATCATCATCTATTATATCTCCACCTAAGGAATTAATTAAAAAGCTAGCAAGCTCGGCACGTTCTTGTGTAGAGAGCCGAGAGAGTTCAAGCTTAAGTTTTTCCGCAGTTTCGCTCATTTTATGCTGTCTCCTAGAAAACAATACTCTCCTCGTCGTATCACTAGATAACCCGATCTTAGAGTTTAGCTAAGGCTCTCTGTGATTTTGAATAATTGACATTTCCTGACGCGCTCTTTCTTGCTGTCCCTCTCCCAATTGTTCATAAGGACTAGGGGAATCATATTCGTATGTACTGATTTG
>CAZZVG010000873.1:0-3670 GCA_964657295.1 Iningainema sp.
ATAATTAAAATTAGGGGATTTGAAGTGTCCGCCTTTTTTGCTCGCACTATGTGTCCCCTTAAAAAAATATTTTTTGGGTTTCCATAAATAAATTTAGGGGCTTGAAACCTTTTTTTCTTTCTTTTGCCTTTTAACTTTTAACTTTTGCCTTGTTCGGTCATAGTTAATGTATTGTACTACTAAGCGGTCAAGCATTAGACTTGTTGCCAACAATGAGTGACTCTAGTATTACCGAACCACATTTAGCAACTTGTAACTTAGAACAGGGAATATTATCTGCGAAAATTGTACTAATTGTTGTACTAGTATGAATTTCTAAGGAAGCTTCTGGCAAGGCTTCAAACAGCAAGCGAACTCCTGGAAAAACTACTCGTTCAAAATACAAACTAGAAATGTTAGAAATTCGGACAATCTGGATGTTTCCTGTCGCATTATAGTAGCTGCACAGAATACATTGACTGTACTTCAAAGGCACTGAGTCCAAAATTTGAGTCATTGTCAGTCAGGAATTAAAGGGGTAATCAACGCCAAAGACTGGTTTGACGAATGAAGGGTTTTACTAACAAGCATGAGCATTTGCTTCAGGCTCCTAGCGTTCAGTTTGAGATATTCATGCCTCACTTCTTTTCATTATATACGGTAAACCTATCAAATTAGTGTAAATTATTATTTTCCCGAAATCGTGCGTGATATCAAGAATCTCATTGTGTCAAAGGAGATTTGGAAGCATCGAGTATGCTAGTGAGCCACCAATGATAGCAGAGATGGCAGGCAGCAAAAAGACGTTACGACAAAGGGAAACTACTAGTATAATATTTCGATAATTACATCGGTAAACCGATGATTATTTATATTGTTTAGAAATAGGATGACTTAGGTGCAGAAGCAAAAAACTTCTATAAAGGCAAGCCAGTTTCAAGAGTCAATCATCCGCGAAATGACGAGAGTGGCATTACAACATAATGCCGTAAATCTGGCGCAGGGTTTTCCAGACTTTCCCTGTCCGTCGGAATTAAAACGGGCAGCTTGTGAGGCAATTGAAACAGATGTTAATCAGTATGCCATTACTTGGGGCGATCGCTCCTTCCGTCATGCCCTTGCCGAAAAAGTCCGTTGGTATCTAGGCTTGGAAATTGATCCCGAAAGGCAAATCACTGTGACTTGTGGTTCCACCGAAGCAATGGCAGCAACGATGATGGCTACTGTCGATCCGGGTGATGAAGTGATTGTGTTTGAGCCGTATTATGAAAACTACGCACCGGATGCAGTGTTAGCTAGTGCAACTCCCCGTTATGTGTCGTTGCATCCACCTAAGTGGACGTTTGATGAAGCTGAGCTGCGTCAAGCATTCAATGAACACACGAAAGCCATTATTATCAACACGCCTCATAACCCAACTGGGAAAGTGTTCACCCGCGAAGAACTTACCCTCATTGCCTCACTCTGCCAGGAGTGGGATGTGCTGGCATTTACTGACGAAATTTACGAACATATTCTCTACGACGGCACGACACACGTAGCAATGGCTACTCTGCCTGGTATGGAGGAGCGTACTGTTACTATCAATGGTCTTTCTAAAACCTATAGCGTCACTGGATGGCGAGTTGGTTACATTCTAGCAAATCCAGAATTGACTGGGGCAATTCGCAAAGTCCACGACTTTCTAACTGTAGGTGCTCCCGCACCTTTACAACGGGCTGGGGTAGCGGCGATGCAACTTCCTGTCAGCTACTACGAAGAACTGGCAAAGCAATACGAGCAAAAGCGAGATACTATACTTCATACTTTAGATAGAGTCGGAATTTCCTATTTTGTGCCAGAAGGAGCCTATTACGTGTTGGCTGACATCTCCCGCTTCGGTTACAAGACTGATATAGAGTTTGCTCAGTATCTAGTTAAAGAAATTGGCGTGGCAGTGGTTCCCGGCTCCAGCTTTTTCTCTCAACCAGAAGCAGGTAAGGATTTTATTCGCTTCTGTTTTAGCAAGAAGCCAGAAACTTTGGAGGCAGCGAGCGCTCGCCTACTGAAATTGCCATCGATTCTACAACCTGCTACATAGTAAGAATAATGCACATTCGTAGGGGCGAACGGCTGTTCGCCCTTACAATGTGGTGTACCATCAACAGAGCGCGAACCCCGCCATAAAGTGTGATCATAACCGTATTGACCAAATAATTACTAATTCGTAATTCGTAATTAAAGAGGGTACAAGCCCCCACTAAATTTTTGATTTAGTGGTTTACAATCAGTGGCGGTTACAAGCCCCACGGATTGCAATTACGAATTATGTTGACTATATATCTGCAACGAAAACGCAGATCAAGGCGAGGAGTTTCATATTTTAGGAGAAAATAATATATTTTTTATACATTTCAAATAGCTAACAATACGCATTTTTGGTGAGCCTACAGATTTTTTAAACAAGTAATATCCCAAGATTTTCCGGTTACATTCAATAATTCAGCTTGTTAAGCTACGACCTATAAAAGCGGAAAAACCATTATGTTTAAACAATTAGCGATCGCCTCTTTAATTTCCTTATCTTCTATATTGCCATCTCGTGCTGACACTTTGATACCCATTGCTATTTCATCACAAGGAGTTTCTCAATATTTAGATGTAGATTCAGTGCAAGGTAAAAATGGTTACTACCAATATCAGTCAGTTTCTTCAGATGGACAACTTGTCACTAAAACTCAAATGACAACGGCTTGTAGAGAAAGAACGGCAAACATAGTCGCAGAAAATCATTATACACCCAATGGTGACTTAGTTGCATCTTCCAATTATGGTGATAACAGAAAACTCCAACCTATCGTTGCCGGAAGTACTTTGTCCCTATTTAGCGAAGCAGTCTGTTCGTATTGACTCTCACGGGCTATACTTATAGCATCGAAGCGCAGATCACCAAATATTTATCATCCATGTCTCGTTGGTTTAATACCGCAGGGCCTTGTCAAGCCGACATTCATTATATGCTGTCGCCGACGAGTCGATTGCCCAACTTGGAGCGGCTGATTGAACAACGTAGCTATTTTGTGATTCATGCACCTCGTCAAACGGGTAAAACCACTGCGATGCTGGCGTTAGCCCAACAACTGACTCTTAGTAACCACTACACAGCAGTCATGGTGTCGGCAGAAGTGGGGGCACCGTTTAGTCATGATCCAGGAGCGGCTGAAAACGCCATCTTGGGTGCTTGGCGGGCGCGTGCCCAGTTGCATTTGCGCGAAGACTTGCGCCCCCCCGTTTGGGAGGAAGTGAAGCCTGGACAAAGAATTCTCGCAGCTTTGCAGTCATGGGCACAAGCTTCGTCACTACCATTGGTGGTGTTCATTGACGAGATTGATGCTCTTGAGGATGAAGCCCTGATATCTATTTTACGACAGTTACGCGACGGCTATGCCGATCGCCCCAAAAACTTTCCCCTTTCTGTGGGGTTGATTGGCTTAAGGGATGTGCGGGATTATAAAGTGGCTTCTGGGGGTAGCGATCGCCTGAATACCTCAAGTCCCTTTAATATTAAAGTACGCTCAATAACATTGAGAAATTTTAATGCCACTGAGGTGAGACAATTATACCAACAACATGCCGACGATACCGGACAAGTCTTCACAAACGAGGCGATCGAGACGGCGTTTGATTTGACTCAGGGACAACCTTGGTTGGT
>CAZZVG010000874.1:0-3667 GCA_964657295.1 Iningainema sp.
TCACTGCTGACAAACATCGCGGTATCCGCAATTATTTCTGGACTTATAACGGGGAACAATTAATTTACCTACAAGACTCGGACGGTGATGAGAACTTTCACATTTATACTATAGATGCTAACTCAAAGCAAGTACGCGACCTCACACCTTTCAAAGGTGTCAAAGCAGAAATGATTGCTCTTGATCCCCACTTTCCTACGGAAGCGTTGGTAGGGCTAAATCTCAAAGATCCCCATAAGCATGATGCGTACCACATTAACCTTCAGACTGGTAAAACTACTTTAGAATTAGAGAATCCTGGTAATGTTGTTGAGTCAGTAGCCGACTCCCAGTTTCAGATCCGTGCAGCTATTGCTACAAAACCTGATGGTGGATCTACTTTGGCGGTGAGAGAGGTGAAAACTCAACCTTGGAAGATTATTCGAAAATGGGGAGCGGATGAAGACGTTGGTGCAGTGGGCTTTTCTCTCGATGGCAAAACGCTGTACATCACAGACAATAACAATGCTAATGCCTCAAGGCTGGTATCACTTGACTTAGCAAAAGGTGTTGAAACTGTGGTGGCGCAAGATCCGCAATATGATGTTGGGGAAACATTGATCCATCCACTCAAGCGTCAAATACAAGCTGTTGCTTTCTACAGAGATAAGTTAGAATGGCAGGTACTGGATAAAAGCATTGTTACAGATTTTCAGGCGATCGCTAAAGTTCGTCGAGGTGAATTTTCTATAGTTAGTCGTGATCTTGCTGATAAAACTTGGCTTGTTGCTTATAGAACAGACGATGGTCCAGTTTACTACTATACCTACGATCGCGCCTCGCAAAAAAGTCAACTCCTGTTTAGCAATCAACCCAAACTAGAAGGGTTATCGCTGGCGCAAATGACACCGATTTCCTATAAATCCCGCGACTCTTTGACTATCCACGGCTACCTGACAACACCTGTAGGGATTGCAGCCAAGAACTTACCCACAGTGTTACTCGTTCATGGTGGACCTTGGGACAGAAATAACTGGGGTTATAATCCATTAGTGCAGTGGTTAGCCAACCGAGGCTATGCCGTCTTACAAATCAACTTCCGTGGTTCTACTGGATATGGAAAACAGTTTCTGAATGCCGGCAATCGAGAGTGGGCTGGTAAAATGCACAATGACTTGATTGATGGTGTCAACTGGATTGTTAAACAGGGTATTGCCGATCCGAAAAAGATTGCTATAATGGGAGGCTCCTACGGTGGTTATGCGACTCTCGTCGGTTTGACATTCACTCCTGATGTGTTTGCAGCTGGCGTTGATAGTTTTGGTCCCAGCAACTTGCTGACACTATTGAATAGTATTCCTCCCTATTGGAAGCCAGTGCGAGCTAAATTATACTATCGTGTTGGTGATGCCGAAAAAGAACCAGATTTCCTCAAGTCCCGTTCTCCATTATTTTTTGTGAATCGCATCCAAGCTCCTCTACTCATTGGACAAGGTGCAAATGATGTCCGCGTAAAGCAGGCGGAAAGTGAGCAGATTGTTGCAGCTATGCGCAAGGATAAGAAGCCTGTAGAATATGTTCTGTACTCTGATGAAGGACACGGCTTTGTTCGTCCTCCAAATAGGCTGCACTTTTACGCCAAAGCAGAAGAGTTCCTCGCTAAATATTTAGGTGGACGAGTAGAACCAGTAGTAGACATACCTGGGACTACAGGTGTGCTAAAGTAGAAACTTAAAAAGTAAAAAGTAAAAAGAGAATCCCCATAATTAAAATTAGAGGATATTACGCTCACCTTTTTTTTTCGCACTATGTGTCTCGAAAAAAATATTTTTTGGTTTTCCATAAATAAATTTAGGGGCAGAATGAATAAGCCGAATTTTGCAACTATGAGTAAGTCTGAACTAAAACGTTATGTTCTGACTCATCGTACCGATACAGAAGCATTTCACGCTTTAATGGACAGAATTAACGCAGAACCCAACCAGAAATTTTACACCGTTGATGAAGTAGACGTGTTGCGGGACTTGATTGAAGCGAAACGACACACTAAAGAAAATCAATGAAAATAAAAATTAAGGATGAGGAGTAATAGCTAAGATTGTAATAACTCCTTGACCTGGACCGTAGTACCAAAACACTCTAAATGCAGCTGGTGTTTTATTCTCTACGTATGCTTCAAAAGCTTCTTCCCCATTTGGACCACATAAATTCTCAAATTTATGAGTTTGCAAACCGGAATGACGCAGATTATTTTCCATCAAAGCCAGCGTTTTGGCTACTTTCCGATATTTTTTGGGGTCAGTTTGCTCTAAATTGTTCAACGTATCCCTAGCTTCAGTCGAATATTGCAAACGAAATTGCATTAATCATCAATCTCCAGATCTGCATATTGAGCAAATGAACCTAAATCATGAACTTCTCCTCTCGCGGCTTGTTGAATACCCCGTAGTACCATTCCCAAGGCTTCTGGATTTTTCCACAACCAGCGTTGTTCTTCTGGAATTTTTTCTATATCTATAGGGTCTAATAGAATTTGTCCAGCATCGTTAGTCAATACTCGGTAAACTTTTGCCTTAGCTGTTTCTCCTAATGTAAAGTTTCCTTCCTCATTTGTTAAGATAGCTTCTTTTACTACATGAAAGTCTTGGTTAGCAAGCATAGGTGCAATTTTGTTATTTTTATTGCAATTTAATATGATAACATAATTTAAAGCTATAGCAATCTTAAATCATTCGTGAACAATAAGATCCCCTACTTCTTTAAGAAATCGGGGATCTCTCACGCCTACTTATTTAAATGACCAAAAAGTTGAGAAAATTCTTCCTCAGTCGGTTCGAGTTTTGATACACCGTTTAATTCATGACGCAGCTTGGAAATCGCTTGATATATTGGCTTGCGAGCGCGATTGACTGCCCCAAGCGGTTCATGCTCGGGTAGGGAATGCCAAGGGGTATATGACAAATTTTCACAAAATTCCATTTGTGCAGGTGAATCGAATGTCTGCGGCGGAATTTTGATTGTAGCGACTTTGTGAAAGGGAGATGTCCATTCAATTCTAGCATCTTCAATCGGCATTTTCTCGGCATCTGTTTGGAACTGAACCAGAAAATCAAAACTAACTTCTTTACTGCTTAAATATTCCACCATCGCTTCACGCAGATAATTTGGATTGGTGGCTTTTCTGGGCGAGTTTATATTAACAGATGGTTTGGCAGAAAATTTAATCACCTCATTACCGAGTTTGTATGGTGTCATACTCCAGTATTGAATTTCCAGTGGACTGACAATTTTTTTCTGAATGGTTTTCAAACTGATGATGAATTCACGCATACGCCATTGTAACGGATTGGCATTAGGAATAAAAAACTTCAATGGGAAGCCACCTTTTGCGTCTCTGATAGCAACGAAAAACTCAATATAGTCTTGGAGATTCCGAATGGGGAATACTGGATAGTTAACTACGATTAAGTCTTGAGTTTTCTTTTCGTCTGGTAGCAGCTTTTCGCCTTCCACACCAAAGAGTTTAATTGCCATACCACGCGGATCGCCTTTAGTATCGGGCTGATCGTGATTTCCTGAACCATTGGAGTACCGGATACAAGCAGTAAATTTCTTTCCGGGTTCTTGGAAAATGCCAACTCGCATCTTTTCAGGCAAATTGCTTTCAACGGTAAATTCACCCTTAACA
>CAZZVG010000875.1:0-3662 GCA_964657295.1 Iningainema sp.
AACCGGGAGCAATGTCTGTGACTAATGGTCCCAGGACGTAGAAGGGTGCTTCAGAACACTCTTCCATCTGCTTTTTGACGTTGAACTCAATTTGATCCATAGGCACATGTCCAGGGCCTTCTACCATCACCTGTACATCATATTCCCAAGCTTTCCGAGTCAGTTGCCCGAGGGTTTTAAGTTCAGCTAATTGTGCAGCATCAGAAGCATCGTGGGTACAACCAGGACGCAGGGAATCACCCAAACTGAAGGAGACATCGTATTTCTTAAAAATTTCGATGATGTCTTGTAAGTGAGTATAAAGAGGGTTTTGCTTGTGGTGATGCAGCATCCACCTTGCTAAAATACCTCCACCACGAGATACAATGCCAGTGATCCGACCTTTAACTAAAGGTAGATGTTCAATCAAAATTCCCGCATGAATCGTCATGTAATCGACTCCCTGCTGGGCGTGTTTTTCAATGATATGCAGAAAGTCATCTGCAGTCAACTTTTCAATGTTGCCGTGGACACTTTCTAAAGCTTGGTATACTGGCACTGTACCAATAGGAACTGGTGAAGCTTTGATAATAGCAGAACGAATTGTATCTAAGTTACCGCCCCCTGTGGAAAGATCCATGACAGTATCGGCACCATATTTCACAGCTAATATTAGCTTTGCAACTTCTTCGTCTAAGTTGGAAGAGTTTGGCGAAGCACCGATATTCGCATTGACTTTACATTTAGAAGCGATGCCAATACACATCGGCTCTAAATTAGTGTGATTTATGTTAGCAGGAATAATCATTCGTCCCCGCGCTACTTCATCTCGAATTAGCGTATCGGGGAGGTTTTCCCGCTGTGCAACGTGGTGCATTTCTTCAGTAATAACACCCTGACGAGCGTAGTACATTTGGGTAACATTGCTCTGCCCCTGTCGCTTGGCAACCCATTCTGTCCGCATATTTTGATTCCCTCTAAACACAGCTTCCCTCCGCCGGTATTACCCGGACTCAGGTGTTAAGGGTGTAATCTCAGCCTTTTGTAGGCACCCCTAGCATCTACAGTAATTCTACCACTTTTCTTCGGTTGGAACATATCGGGAATTCTAGCCTGACAATTTTCACAAATCTGTAGTCTTATTGCTATATATGAGAATGTGTTGTGCCTAATCCCACCACCTGCTGCACCTCCCCAAAGCTCCGGGTAGGGAATGAGGAATGCAGTCTCAAAGGAAATTTTCAGTGATGATCGGGATTTTATTGAAATCGTGACTCTTCCCTAATGACTCGTAATTACCGCTATATTATTTTTTACAAACCTTACGGGGTGCTCAGTCAGTTTACAAAAGACACTCCGACACGTATCACTTTAAAAGACTACATCCAAGTTCCCGATTTGTATCCAGTGGGGCGTTTAGATTGGGATAGTGAAGGGTTGATGCTGTTAACTAACCATGGACAATTGCAACATCGGCTGAGTGATCCTCGGTTTGGACATGATCGCACTTACTGGGTGCAGGTGGAACGAATTCCTGATGCTGCGGCTTTAACTCGACTTGAAGTTGGCGTGAAAATCCAAGATTATCAGACTCGAAAAGCGTTGGTGAAGCTTTTGCCAGAACCGCTTTTACCTGATCGCGATCCGCCAATTCGATTTCGCAAAAATGTGCCAACAGCATGGTTGGAAATAACTTTAACAGAAGGAAAAAACCGTCAGGTGCGACGAATGACTGCTGCGGTAGGATTTCCGACTCTCCGGTTGGTGAGGGTGAGTATAGCCGACTTACAATTAAATGATCTACAGCCCGCTCAATGGCGCGATCTGACATCAAGTGAATTAAAAAGTCTCCAAGATTTAGCCTTCAATAAAGGGGGATTGGGCAATAGAAAGTAAATATAGTGCGCTTGATTATAAATGATTTTTGAAGAATCCCACCGCTTAAATGTTCACTCCTGTCTCCTCTACGCTAATGACAAAAATTTGGTAAAAAAGCATTATAATTTTTTTTTCTCAACTTGTAGATAAAATTAACGCTTGGGTGCGACTTTAAGTCTTATGAGCCTTGATCAGCAGCAATGTGTGTGGCATCATAGTAGTCAGCCAGAAGATATTATGCATCCAAATCCGACCGATCTGGAACTTGTGCCGAAAATCACAACCTCAAAACTTTGTACGGCAGAAGCAGTGCGTCATCCACCAGAGGAACTTTTGTGGTATTGTCGGATGTACGACAATATTCCCTCTATATATTTTAGCTTAAATGCGGTCGGAACAATTTTATATGTCAACCAGTTTGGCGCTGAATGTTTTGGCTATCGACCTGAGGAATTAATCCAAAAGCCATTTTTTCAATTATTTGCTTTATCAGAAAGACAAAGGTTATCTGATATATTGCTGGAGTTATTAAGGGGAACACCAGTCACCGGGGAATTTCGCTTGGATTGCCCTGCCAGTCAGATTTTATGGGTAAAAGTCATAGCGCGAATATTGCCGGGTGTTGAGCAACGAGTCATGATGATAATTTGTGAGGACATTACAAAGTACAAACAGGCGGAAACAGAGTACAAGGCAGTAGAAGTCGCTTTTCAACAAAGCCAAAAATTGTGGCAAGCGCAGTTGCAGAAAATGGAAAGCCTCAATAGCCTGAAAGAGGAACTTCTCAGTACAGTTTCTCATGAATTACGCACGCCACTCACGAACATGAAAATGGCAATTCAGATGCTTTTCATGGCACTGAATCAAGCGCAGAACTTTGAAGCAGAAATGGCGAAGCCACGAATAGAACAGTGTAGCGCAGCACGCTACTTCCAAATCTTGAGTAATGAATGCGATCGCCAAATCAACGCGATCAATAACTTTTTGGATTTAAAGCGGCTAGAGACAAATCCCCAACCTCTTGTTTTGGAAACAATTCAAGTACACGAATTGGTTATGCAGGTGGTAGAGTTATTTAATACACGCCATGGCAACTGTTCAATGCACAACGTGCATATTGATCTACCAGCCAATCTTCCCTTACTCGTCTGCGATCTATTTAGTCTAGAAAGAATATTAGGAGAGCTACTTACCAACGCTGGCAAATTCAGCCCTCCAGGGGAAAACATTACAGTGAGTGCCAAATTACAATGCGATCGCATTCAATTACAGGTTATTAATTCTGGTGTGGAAATTCCCGCCAGTGAACTACCACACATCTTCGACAAATTCTACCGTATTCCCAGTAATGATCCGGGTCGGCAAGGCGGCATAGGTTTAGGTCTAGCACTTGTACAGAAACTTATTCACCACTTAGGAGGTACAATTGAGGCTGAGAGTAGGTTATCGTGTACCTACTTTACAATCCTACTACCATTGAGAACAGAGGGAGTGAGTGGGAAGTAGTGAGAGAGGAAATAGGATCGAGTGACAAACTCTTAACTGGAGTTTGAAGATGCGGAAAAGCCCTTGAATCATGGAATCGTCCGCTACAATTGTCCCTTGTCCTCTTCCCCTATTACCAGACGAAGTACTCCACAAAACCTAAAGATATATGTTTAAATATGCGCGGTTGCTTAAATTTAATGGCAACTTGGTATCAGTACCTAGCACGCCTTGGTCTACGATGTTTAGTGATATTACGTAACAATGACGATTGCCACAAAATACAGTGAAACTACAATTTATTGTCTATCTAATGCAAG
>CAZZVG010000876.1:0-3661 GCA_964657295.1 Iningainema sp.
AGGCGGGTTTTGTCTGTGTAGCCGCGACTTACAGTCGTCAGGTGCAAGATGTGAGCATACACAGTTGTCTTTGACACTGGTGCAGCGTTTGTGATTTATGTAAAGTTGAGTGTTCAGAAACAGCATCAAAGCTGATAGCGTCAAACAAAGAAGAATATCTTTGTGGACGTTTCAGCTTGAAAACGCGCTCTAATTACTGGCAACTTCTACCGTACATCCGACCCCAATGGCAAACCATTGTCAAGGGGTTGGTTGGCATTTTGGGATATGTGCTGGCGACATTAACGCTGATCAACTTTACAGGTAAATTGGCGATTCCCTTTGGACGGGGTGATGTAGTCGCGATCGCCCAACTCGCCGGAATCTTAGCAGGAGTGTTTCTTGTTAGAGGCTTTTTTCAGTCTGTGCAAGATATATACATGGCTTCCGCCGCTCTCAGAGTAGCTTTTAATCTCCGTAAGCAGGTCTACACCCACCTCCAAAGGCTAAATCTCAGCTATTTTGAAACAGCAAAAGCAGGTGATTTATCTTACCGCCTCACAGAAGATATCGACCGTGTTGGCGAAGTGGTGCATAAACTCTTTCACGACTTTATCCCCTGCGTTTTGCAGTTGCTGGCAATTCCTATTTACATGATTTGCCTGAATTGGCAACTCACACTAGCCACGGTCATCGTTGCACCGTTGATGGGTATTTTAATTGGCTGGTTTGGCGAACGGTTACGCCAGTTCTCTCGTCACAGTCAAAATCGTGTCTCGGATTTGTCAGCAATACTCACGGAAGTTTTTAGTGGCATCCGACTGGTACAAGCATTTGCAGCAGAAAATTACGAAATTGCCAGGTTTAGCCGTGAGGCAGAACGTACTCTCAAAGCAAAATACTCAGCTGAACGACTCAAAGCAATTCAGATTCCTATTATAGGATTTTTGGAAGCGGTGGGTGCTTTATCGCTGCTATTCGTTGGTGCATGGCAAATTTCCCAACGCAACTTGACGGTGGTAGAGTTTTTCAGCTACCTTGCGGCTGCAGGGTTGTTGATTGATCCCGTCGGTCACGTTAGTAGTAACTACAACGAGTTTAAACAGGGTGAGGCTTCTGTTGACCGCATTTTTGAATTGTTGGCAATTAAACCAACGGTAGTAGAAAAAGCTGACGCGATCGCCCTACCGCCAGTTTATGGCAAAGTAGAATATCGCCATGTGTCCTTTGCTTACAAACCCGGTGAACCAGTATTAAAAGATATTAGTTTGTTGGCGTTGCCAGGAGAAGCGATCGCCCTTGTGGGTGCTTCTGGTGCGGGAAAAACCACTTTCGTGAATCTCCTACCGCGCTTTTATGATCCCGAAGCTGGTCAAATCTTCATTGACGGTGTGAATATCCAGGATGTAACGCTTCACAGTTTGCGACGACAAATTGGCATTGTTCCTCAAGAAACCACGATGTTTTCCGGAACAATTGCTCAAAATATCGCTTTTGGACAAGACTCCTTTGATATGGAAGCTGTCCAAAAAGCCGCGAAAATTGCGAACGCCGATCAGTTTATTACGAAACTGCCCGATGGTTATTTTACTTGGGTAGGTGAACGCGGGGTGAATTTATCTGGTGGACAACGACAAAGAATAGCGATCGCTCGTGCTGTTCTCCTCGACCCCAAAATTTTAATTCTCGATGAAGCGACTTCTGCCCTAGATTCAGAGTCGGAAGCACTGGTACAGGAAGCGCTGGAAAGGCTGATGCAGAACAGGACGGTATTTATTATTGCTCATCGTCTTAGTACAGTTAGGCGTTGCGATCGCATTTTAGTTTTGGAAAAGGGTCAAATTGTGGAATCGGGAACTCATCAACAATTGCTAGCACTTGAGCGTCGTTATGCAGGGTTTTACGCCCAGCAGTTTAGCAATTAGAGGTTGGACGAGCAATGGAATCATTTTGTGACAATTCCAGTGGAGCTTGGTTAAAAGTCTGGTGGAAGAAAGTCGGTACTTTATTTAGTGGACTGCAAAAGAGATGGAAATCGACACTGCCGCAGAATTATTAGATTTGCAGCGCATTTTAACCCGTTGGCTGTTTCACTGGGACTCAATGTGGTCTAAGGTAGCATAAAGAACGCACCTTACTGAGATTGCTGGCACTTGGTCAAAACGTGTTTTAGATATGTCGGGTTTGTTGTCCGCTCCCAAATCATAGTCATCACCACCAACTAAAAAACGTTTTGGCAATAAGGTTGACTACCTTACCAACAATAGTCTTTTTATCGACTACCGAGGTTAGCTGACGTAAGCGCTATGCCCGACACAGAAGCGGTTTCGAGCGATATAACAACGTCTATGTAAAACAGGGGTTACGGAAGTATACCGTTTAAAAATTTCAATGCTTTATTTGCAAATTGTTTACTTAAATTCAAGTATTTTTACTACTACAGTATTTTGTATAAAAGGTTAAAAAGGAAAAGTAATGTAAAAATCGTGAAAATATATGCAATATCATCAAATTGGTGGGACTTTTCACTCTCTAAAGCAGGCAAACGAATTTGCCATTGTATATAGAGAATTAGCGTTCCAAAATTATGAGCGGTCTAAGATTGATGATCATATTTTTATAAAACCGGAGAGATTTCAATCCTTTACAGTTTGGAATATATATATTAGTGAAGCTTTAAAAAATAGAGCTGAACTATATTTTAAAGGGAAATAAAATGAGTTTTAGTGATTCAGCAATAGTTGGGCGTCCATACACATTTAAAATAGGTAGAAGCATTAGTGTTCTATACGAAGCTCGAAAAAAGGAAAAAACTGTAACTATTCTTGTTTATAAAGAGGGTGTTAGTCTTTCCCCTAATGGATTGACAGAACCTTGCGATGCAGAGCCAATAATGCAATTAGCTTTACCATTGGAAGATTTAAAGGCAATATTGACGGCTGTATCTAATTGTAAAGGTCATTCTAAAAAACCTTCTTAGCAGATGGAAAGGAATCCTGCTACTTGCTGCCTGTTCATAAACTCGCTCTTATTCGCCAAATGTCGAATCTCGCCAAATGTTACCAGATGTTTGGCGACATTGGGCGAGATTTATCAGGATTTATGCGTTAGCTGACGTAAATCTTATGCCTGACACAGAAACAGTTTCAAGAGATTAGCTAACCAAGAAAAAAGTACAACTATGCTAGCGTGGTTGGCAACTTAAGTGGGAGAATGCGCGGTATGGATGAGATTAGCAAAGTTCGTATAGAAGCACCATTAGAGGTTCAAAAATCTTGGCTTTGGTTATTTGAACTGATGGACGACAAAGGAATCATCACCATAGTCAAAAAGCCAACAAAGCTTCGTCCAAGTCGTACAAGGGGCATTCTACCGACTTACTTTGAAATTGTGCTGAACAGGAAACCCGAAGCTTGAAATTAGATTTGCCCTACCCATTCCCATACCCCAATGATTATGGGGCTATGCTTATTAGTTTACACCTTGGCTCAAAGACAGTTACATGCGGCATTGTCAGCCGAATCGGGAATTAAAAACAGGCAAGCTGCTCCACGTCTACGCATAATATTTATATTCATCATTCACTTTGGCGCTGAAAACTCAGTACAATGCTTAGTTTGATACCTGATGTTTCACTCGCTTTTCAGCAGAATTCCTTTACCGAATTTACTTATGAGCATTA
>CAZZVG010000877.1:0-3656 GCA_964657295.1 Iningainema sp.
GTTCATGAGACGATTTTCTTTTATGTTTTTTCTTTTGTTGTTCTGTCTTTAATGTATCCCATAAACCCCATATTCCTACAGCTACCAAAGCGCCACAACCAATTAAATTTGCTAAATTTGCCGACATAAATTTACTCAAAATTGATCCTAAAGACATAGATCCGTATGTCCCAGAAGCGGAAAGTGTGGCAATAATTAAGTTACCCGATCTACCTATTTTGATTTTCTTAACACCATAGGCAATGCCTACAGCAAAGTTATCAACGTTATAAGATATTGAAAGTAAAAATGAAGATAGTAAATGCTGCATATTAAAGATATCCTTATTTAATAACTGTCTACTGCCAATCGTTACAGTAGAACCAAAGTAACGCCACAGCCAATCAAAATAGCTCCGAGCCATCGCTCTAGTGTTACATTCTCTTTCAGAAAGAATTTTGCACCGATAATACCAATCAAGTAGTTAATTGATGTTGCTGGAGTCACTAAACTTAAATCAGCCCAGCTTAATACTGTTAAATATATAAAGAATGTGCATATCTGTAAGAAAAAGCCTGAGACGAACAAGGGATTTTTAACTGCACGATTTGCAATACTTAAAAGCTTTTGCAGTTGCAGGGTGGAAATTTCTCCCGTCTGCTTCATAGCCTTGGAAACAAGTAGGGAACTACTAGTGTCTGTGAGCGTCATTGTGACAATTGCTACCCAAATCTTCATGCTTACACCCTTTTGTTTATGAGTGTAATCATAATGGGTGTTCATGACTTCCTTCTTTAGAGGAATCTAGTGCCTCCCGCCTGCTTCTCAAATGACCACCCATACCAACTATGAGGACGCCGCCCATAATAAATAATGTCCCCAGCCATCGAGTTAAAGTCATTTGCTCTTTCAACATCAGCCAAGCAAATAAAGCATTTAGCCCGTATCCCATTGTTGTCATGGGAAGTAAATAGCTCAGATCGATCCATGAAAGCGAGGCTAAGTATAACAGAAAGTATATAAGCAAAAGAAACATGCCGAGATCGAGCCAAGGATTGGAAAGCATGTTCAACCCAAACATGAGCATGTCGTCCAGTTGAAGCAATGTAACTTTTCCAACTTCATGCATACCTCGACTTACGCAAACGTCTCCTAATGCCTGAAGGACAACTAGCAGCAAAATAACAATAAAACTTTTGACAGCTATAGAACTACTTTTTGTCTTGTTGTGGTTTGTCAATTCAAAGCCTTATATTAAAATTGTTATGAGTTATGAGTAAAATAGTCTATCACCATGAGAGAACGTAGATGTGGGAAAATACTGAAAACTCATTACTCATTACTCATTTTCAAGTTTGCCGTCATTAGTTAATCTCAATCTTCGTCCTCGCCATTCAATCGTTTTACCAAGCCAACCATAGCACCAGATGACAAAGCCGATGATGTCACGTATGGGAATTAACCAAAAAAACTTTTGGCTGGATGGATCGTGAAGACTTTTAACGCCTACAACCCATCCCATTGCCAACCGCATTATCCAAGTGATCACTAGTATAGTCCAGCCAGTTGTTGATCCTCCTGTCGCAATCAGGAACAATATACTGCTAACAGTACCATAGCTAAAAATGAGTCCTAGATAACCCCAAGGACGAGAAACGCGGATACAACGCGCCCAGCGTATTTGATGTTTAATAGCATCTGCTGGTGTGGTGGGTGCTAGTACATGTTCGACAACATAGTCGGAAAGTACAACTTTATAGCCAGCTTGGGTTGGTAGGTAGCCAAGTTGGAAATCATCTGCAAGATAGTCGGCGATCGCTTCAAATCCGCCAATTGCTTCCAGCACTTCTTTACGAAGTACAATAGTCGAACCAAGGGCGAATTTAATCCCTTCGAGTTTATGACTGACTAAAACGCCTGCATGGAAATCGGTTGCTGTTCCAATCGCCTCTAGGGTTGCAACCCACCCCTGTGCTAAAGAACGATACAGACAGGTAACAACACCAACACTTTTATCGTCTAGTGGTTGGATAACACGTTCTAAATAGTCTGTCCCAACACGGATATCGCTATCTGCAAGTAAAAGTATATCATATTTGGCGACAGTTAGCGCATTTGCCAGATTACTGACTTTCAGGTTTGTGCCGAGCGTGCGATCGCTGACGACTAATTGAATATCCAGTTGGGGAAAGTCGTTGATAATTTGCTTCACGACTGCAACACTCAAGTCATGCGGATCTCGCACACTAAAGATAATCTGGTAGATCGGGTATTTCTGCTGGCAAAAAGAAGCCAAGTTTTCGTAGGCATCTCTGTCTACTCCACACATCGGCTTGAGAATCGTCACAGGTGGGTAGAACGCAAGCGTTGGAGACTCACGACCGAAGAAGGCGATCACTGCGTAAATCGCATAAATGTAAAATAATACTGCTGATAGGCATTGGAGCGATAGCAATTTTTCAACGATACTTATATCAATAATCTTTAAATAGCCAAACGCAAAAATCATCATTAGTCTATAAAGCTCTTAAGCTTGTCAGTGTTTATTAATACTCAACAACCATAACGCTCCTCAATTAGCTATTAGTACTTATCACAAGATATGCATTGTGTAAACCTTCTTCTTAAACCTAACCCTGACAAGTCATGTAGACCGATAAAGTAAATCATGGGCGGCTGAATGCTTGGTTTTTAACTACTAGATAAAATTAAGGGAAAATAACTGAATCCTTTTGCAACTTTTATGCGTCATCCTCAGTACATCTTACTGTAAAAGGATTCGGGAATTAAGCTCTATGTTTTCTGCTCTTCTCAAGAGGATGCGATCGCACCTTGGCAGTTCATTAAATTAAGATTCTTTGAGTTGAATAGGAGTCATTATAAATGATATGATGAAAGGATTAAAATTAATAAATTTTTCGTCTCCCCGTAGATCGCGAATTAAATAGCTTTGGATCAACTGTCATGAATCTGATATACTTTCTTCTGCGTTCTGCTTGGGGGAAGGTAGCCATCTCCATCGTCACCGGATTGCTGAGTGGCGCGAGTAGTGCTAGCCTGATTGCTTTAATTGGCCGTGCTGTGAGTCCCACTGCTACTTCACGCCTCACATCGATAGCTTGGGGTTTTGTTGGACTGGTAATGGTCGCACTCATTACCAGTGTTGTTTCTCAAATCATGCTGACTCGTCTATCTCAGAATGCAGTCTTCCAATTACGAATGCGACTGAGTCACCAGATCCTCTCTTCTGAGTTGAGTCATCTGGAACGTCTTGGGAATTTCCGACTGTTAGCAACTCTGACTGAGGATGTACAAGCAGTATCCAATGCTGTCTATGCAATTCCATTCCTTTGCATTGATATTGCCACTGTCTTGGGTTGTATGCTCTATTTAGCATGGCTCTCTTGGGCAGTCCTTCTGATGGTTTGCTGTCTTTTAGTCTTGGTTATGGGTACTAACTATTGGCTATTGAAAGCAGGAAAGAGACTTTTCACTCTTGCTCGTGAAGATCAAGACCAGCTATTTAAACATTTTCGCACCATCACCGAAGGAGTCAAGGAACTTAAGCTGCATTATACACGTCGCCAAGTCTTCCTAACTCAAGAGCTTCAACCAACAGCGGCCTCTTTACGGCGTCACAACGTTCGCGGTCAGATTCTGTTCTCCATAAGTACGAG
>CAZZVG010000878.1:0-3655 GCA_964657295.1 Iningainema sp.
TGTGTTCACAATACTGCCTTCTGCTTGAACCTGGCTCAAAATATTGCCGCTTTATATAAATTACCAATTGCTATTTTCAGCTTGGAAATGTCAAAAGAGCAATTGGTGCAGCGGCTTCTAGCAAGCGAAGCGGGAATTGAAAGTGGTTATTTGCGGAGTGGACGTATCGCTCAAACTCAGTGGGAACCTTTAAGTCGTGCTATTGGTATCCTCTCGGAAATGCCAATATTTATTGACGATACGCCAAATATTACAGTTACCGAAATGCGTTCTCAAGCCAGGCGTTTGCAAGCAGAAGCGGGGACAGATTTGGGACTCATTGTCATCGATTACTTGCAGTTAATGGAAGGAGCAGGTGATAATCGGGTACAAGAATTATCAAAAATTACCCGCAATCTTAAGGGTTTAGCTCGTGAATTACGTGTTCCTGTCATCGCTCTATCTCAGTTAAGTCGCGGAGTGGAATCACGCACAAACAAGCGTCCAATGTTATCAGACTTGAGAGAATCGGGTTCGATTGAGCAAGATGCGGATATAGTTATGATGTTATACAGGGATGATTACTACAACAGCGACACTCCTGAGCGCGGAGTTGCCGAGGTTAATGTAGTTAAACACCGTAATGGTCCAACAGGTACTGTGAGACTTTTGTTTGATCCTCAGTTGACAAAATTTAAAAATTTAGCTAAACCAGGCAATTATTAATTTTGTTGGTTGTTGGTTGTAGGGGCGGGTTTAATCAAGGTACTTTTTCAGATGCTCAGTTATCTAGATCAAACCCGCCCGTACAGTGGTTAAAAGAAATATTAACCGCTAACTACTAACCATTACAGGATTTTCAACAATTCCACATCAAAAATCAATGTGGCATTGGGTGGAATCACACCACCAGCACCACTAGAGCCATAACCTAAGTTTGGGGGGATGATTAACTTACGATGACCACCAACTTTCATGGTACTGAGTCCTTCGTCCCACCCTTTGATCACTTGTCCAACACCAATTTTGAATTTTAAAGGATCGTTGCGATCGCGTGAACTATCGAACTTAGTTCCATTTTCTAAAGTTCCGGTATAGTGAACCACAACCGTTTGTCCAGGTTTAGGAGTCGCTCCAGTCCCTTCCTTAATTTCAACGTACTTTAGCCCAGAGGGCGTAGTAACGGTATTGGCATCAGACATAGTTTTGCTTGCAATTGGGGTATTGTTGTCAGTTAAAGAGGCGATCGCCGGTGGATCTGTCAACCGAGATGCAATGGCGGTGTCTTTTTGACTACTGCCAACCTGCGCCAGCACTAGGACGAGAACACAAGCCACCACAAAGCCCACACTGAGTAAAATCGATTTCACAATCAGTCCTCCCTACTTAAATAATTGAGGAACTTGGGATAACCAGTTAAACAAAACTAAGTTTAAATCACAAAGCGCACTATTCAATAAAAACTGCAAATTTTATGCTGATTGAATACGGATAAACGGTAATTCCTCTGGCCATAGTCTTGAAAGCACCAGTAAGACATTTTACACGGCTTTCTCATTGAACTTCCGTTCATCCGCGTTTAATTTATATAGATTTGGGTAGATTTTCTGAGACTACTGTTCTCACCCCTAACGCCAAAGCTTGTTTTCTAAATCGCGTACCTGACGCTCCAATCGGTCAATTCTACCTCGCAGCTCATCCATTTCTGACTGACGGGGAACGCCCAATTCCTGCAAGACATTTCGCAATTGCTTTTGCATTTGAATTTCCCAAGTTCCCTGCTCAGACTTTAACTGTTGTACAAGGTCATCCATGACTGCCTTAGCTTGTTCGGGGTTCAGCTTGCCATCCTTAACCATTTCATCGCTGACTTCCCGTAGTTTGTCGGCTACCAACGAAGTTGTACCAATACCAACCATTAATAGTTGTTTCATCCAGTTGTTGCTGTCCATATTACCACCTTCCTATAACGATCCCTGCCCTAAATATCAAGGTAATGAACTACGCTTTTTGCGAGAATTACTCTAGACTACAGATCTATTCTGACAAACGTACACAAGGAAGAAAAGGAGTAATTCTCGCACCAATTGGGGTGAAAATTCCGTCCAAACAACAGAGCGAACAGACAACAGACATAGGGACAACAGTGTGTTCAATGCATTTGCCTCAATAAACTTCTGTCTTGGAAGCTGAAGCTGATCACCGTATTTACAGGATGGGACATCAGCAATCTAGCCAATACTAAATTTATAAGGCATTAGCCCTTGTCATGAGTTCTCCCAGTTCTAAAAGGGACTGCTCCACAAACTGGATGTATTTTCCTATTTGTTCATCATATCGGCTGATCGCAAAAAAGGTGATTTTGTCGCCATCAATTAAGTAACCGACTTCATAACGACCCTGTGCTCCACAAAAGCCGAAGCCAAAGGCAGCTATGCTCATCCCAGCAGCAAGGCTAGTGGTTACTACCTTCGCCTTTCCAAACACCTCAGTGTAGGATTTGTCTTGGAAAATTTCGGGAACCTCTCCTTGGTAATGAGCTAGGTTCTCAAGGGCAAACAAATGGGATTCGACGTTTTTCCCATCCTTGGCAGCCTTTAATCGCTTGAGATAAGCTTGAACAGCGCGTCTCATGGCTGCAAGTCTCACCTCATCTGAGTTGGATTCAGTGAAGCTACGAATGAACTCGACAGATTCGGTACTCATCAGGCGCAAGTCCTCAAATCGCCCGTATCGGAAATGTCTCATATGGACAGCTTGAGAACAGCTAGCAATCTCGCCGTGTAGACGAGAATATGCTAGCTGAAGCGATAACTGAACTGCTGCCTCCGGTACCAAGTTATTCTGCTTGAGCAAGTCAGCGCCAAATTCAGTGAATTCCCATACCCGCATCTGATCTTGAGCAATCAGAGCATCGACAGTAGTTTCTGCTTTTGCGATCGCCTCAAGAATTTCTGGAGTAAGACTCCACTCCAGTGGTACAGGCAACTCCAACGCATCAGACGTAGGGAAAGTTGGTGTTGCATCGTCCCGGTACTGCAAGTTGTTGCTGATTTCGGCAATTAAGCGCATTGCAGTATAGCCGTCTATACCGATGTGATCGTGGTTGGTTGCCAACTGACCGTCATCAGTGACAATTAATTGTAGAGACTTGTCGAACCAGCGATTGCGCCCATCACCGTAGACTGCGATCCTCACCATGTTTTCTAGAGAGGCATCTGCTGTCTCATCCAAACACACAACAAACAAAGCACTGTCCAGTAGCGACAGGGAGTGCGTGTTTTCTGGAGCAATTGCCGCAAGGTTGAAACGCAGTACAGCCCATTCAGTACGAGGCAGAGCCGTCAAAGCCCCCAAAGCTGGCTCACCAGGGGTAGTATGCTTCAGTATCCATTCCAATTGAGCCTCAATCTGTGCAATTGACAGCAATTCTTTCCCTTTGAGTACCCGTAAGGAGTAGAACTTATTCTGCCGAATGACCACGATGTGTTCTGCCTTTGCTGTCCGTACACGGCTGTCGCGCCGGAGCCCAGGAATCCATGAGATGCCGAATATATTGTCGTACTGAGCCATGCATAGAGGTTGACGTTTACTACGAAAAACGTTTTGGTCTGGCTTGAGTTCGCGGCGTTTGACTTTCAAATAAAACTTCAGCAAATTATGAATGACTGTTGCC
>CAZZVG010000879.1:0-3654 GCA_964657295.1 Iningainema sp.
TAGAGAAAGCGCCCCCGACTACCAATCTAGAGCGCTTCTCTAATCCTAATTTTAAGGAACTTAATCAATCATGACATACCAAATCTACAGCCATCAACAGCTGCAACTGAAATCTATTGCCCGTGTCAAGCAAATCTACAGCGAAATCGCCTGCACAGCCGAAGTAAGCGACAAACGCTGTAAGGATTCTTGGATTAGTGCGATCGCTGAATATCAGGCAAGCAAGATTCAGAAAGTCACCCTCGCTGCCCCCGACAACCAAGCCCTCGCTCAAGCCGAACTCGACAACTACATCACTGACCAAGCCCAAGCCGTAGCTCCCGAACTCCTCAGAATAGTCGAAATCTCGTTTTCTGATCACGAATATTACGCTGATGACAAACTGGTAGCCAGCATCAGGCATGACGATAATCTAACCCAGCCTTGGGTAGTGATGGTCAATGACAAAGAAGTATTTCGTGCCAACACTCTAATGCGTTGCGATCGCTTTATCTGCACTCACTATAAAGACGGCTCATTGCCTGTGCAAGAAGAAGCAGAGGTGCAGGGGAGCAGGGGTGCAGAGGGGAATGGCACTAAGAAAAGCCCTAAGCTATGCTCCATAATCATTACAGGCATTTAGTCCAGAAGTAGCAGCGTAGGCGTAGCCCGCCGTAGGCATCGCGATTTTTTGTAGGTGTCGTAAATATAGGTGCTGTGAAATGGAGGCAGTAACGGTGCGGGTTGCCCAAAAAATTTTTTAGATAGGAAAAGCTTACTCGTTCATGAAATACTTTCATTGATACGAATAAGCCAACAACATAAATACCACTGTGACACTACGAGTACAAATTCTCAAGGATAAATTTAATTCATCTTTGGGATTACCCTTTAAAGACTTGTTACCACCCTCTGTAATTGAGCAAGCTCTTAATGAGCTAAAAATTAGATATAAAGAGCGGTTATTTGACCCAATAGTAACACTATGGGCATTCTTATCTCAGGTAATAGAAGCTGATAAAAGTTGCCATAATGCAGTGAGCAAAATAATTGCTTATCTGGCTAAATTTGAAGTAGAACTTCCATCAACAGATACCAGTGCCTATTGTCAAGCGCGGTTGAGATTACCAGAAACATTATTACAAAAACTTTTTCGTGATACTGGACAAAGCTTAGAGTCAAAAGTAACAACAGAATATTTATGGTGTGGTCGAAATGTGAAAGTGATAGATGGCTCTACGGTATCGATGCCTGACACTATAGAAAACCAGAAAGCATATCCTCAACCTTCGAGTCAAACACCTGGATGTGGATTTCCAATTGCGAAGCTCGGTGTGATATTCAGTTTAGCTACTGGAGCCGCTATTGCCCTATGTATCGATGTTATGAACACGCATGATATTAAATTAGCCAGAAATTTATATCAGTTTCTTAATCCATTAGATATTCTTTTGGGGGATAGAGCATTTTGCGCTTATGCTGATTTGATTTCTATTAAAAATATCAATTGTGATGCACTTTTTAGGAAACATCAAGCCCGAAAAACCACGATGCGAAAAGGTAAAATAATTGGGTCAAGTGACAAGTTAGTAACTTGGGATAAACCTAAAAAGTGTCCGCAAGGATTAACTTTATCAGAATTCTCTGCTCTCCCTCTCACTTTAACAGTACGAGAGATTTATTATTACATTGTTGTTCCTGGCTTTCGCACTGAACGAGTTAGCTTAATTACTACTCTTTTAGATACAACAACTTATTCTACACTGGAAATTGTTGGGCTTTACGGTAAACGTTGGGATGTCGAACTAGACTTAAGACATCTAAAAACTACTCTGGGAATGGATGTTTTGCGTTGTAAAACTCCTTCTATGGTACGTAAAGAAATTTACGTTTAAAAGCTCGGCTTACAATCTACTTCGTAGTTTGATGTGGTCAGCAGGCACTACTTATTGTACTCCTCCGTTACGTTTGTCGTTACAAGGTACTCGCCATCATTTAAATAACTTTATTCCCGAATTATTAGCTGCTCATTCAACAAAACGTCTTCAAATTTATCGCACGTTACTTAAAGTTATCGCTCACAAGGCTGTTCCTGATCGCCCCGCTAGAAACGAACCACGAGTCCGTAAACGCCGCCCGAAAGCTTATCCCTTAATGACCAAACCCCGGCACGAATTACGAAAGCAGTTGCAAACTGCTTAATCCACAAGCATTTCGGCTTTTCTTAGTGCCATTCCCATCAGTGCCAGTAATACGAGCTTCTAGGTCTTGCAAGCGATCGCTCCGACGGGCAGCAATTACTAGTGTAGCGCCTTCGACTGCCAGCGCCAACGCTGTAGCCTCACCAATACCAGACGATGCCCCTGTTACAATTGCCACTTTGTCGATCAACTTACCAGCCATTGTTAGTTTCTCCGTTGTTGTTTTTTCGTTTTTTATTTCTTCTTCAACTAAAAGTTAATTGACGGTTTGAGGGCTTTAGGCGCTCCTACGTATACTAAAGAGCCGAACGCCTCTATGCATTGAATTGCTTGCTCCTGGCTATTACAACTCAAAAAAATAAGGGCACTTGCCCCTTTTCCCTTGAGTCAAGCGTTGTCGCCTTGCCCGAAAGGGAGTTATCACACTCTCCTATTTTCTTTGACACTAGCATGAGAAAAAGTTAAGCGATATGAATCAGAAGGTGGATTTGTCATCACTTGCCCTAATTCTCGAAAAAATCCTCGCTCTGATCGCCACCCATCTCAACAAACAACTTAGGGCAATGGCTAAACAATTCAATTTCACTGTCTTAGGTTTAGCGCACGTTAAAAAGAGAAGTTGATTCCCGCTCCCAAAAGCGTTCAACCAAAGCTGATTTTCGGGAATTGGTAGGATTTGAACAATAAGCTCCTGTGATGTTGGGTTTATACGGAGAAGATTACTACGATAAACAGACCACCCAAAAAGGCATTTTTGAAGTTTCGATTTTGAAAAGTCAGTTTAGTAGTGAGACGACTGTTAATAAGATTGTTTGATGAACGATTTGGACAGTTTAAGAACTTAGCTAAATCTCAGGATTGAACATATAGCTGAACAACAAAAAATCTTGAAATAATTAACTGCAAGATTCAACAAAGTACCGTCTTTTTGAGTAGAATCTGTTATATGAAAGAATTCATTTTCGGAGATAAGTACATTGAAACCAGTAACAATTATTAACTTTGGCTGGAGCAAAAGTAAGCATCGGGAAGGATTATCTTTAGATCAGATGCAAGCGTTTGATTTAATCCATGACTGGTATGGTTCTACCCCTGATATGCCATTTGTATTGCGCGGTTATGCAGGTACAGGAAAAACATTTTTAGTACAGCGAGTAATTCAATCGTTTCAGGATTGCTTCAAAACACGAGACTTAGATAAAAATAAAAATGTTGGTTTAAGAGTTGCTTTGTGCGCTCCAACGCATAAAGCAAGACATGTATTGGACGCAATGGCTCAAGAGGCAGGTCTTACTGTACATATCTCAACTCTTCACAGCTTACTTCATGTTATGCCTGGAGGAGAATATGATGAAAATGGAAAGCAGCAACTTAAACCAAATACTTACTCTAGAGAGCCTTATTACCACGAATTTGACTTAGTAATAGTTGATGAAGCTTCCATGTTAGGGCAAGAACTTTTTAAGTTAATTCC
>CAZZVG010000880.1:0-3652 GCA_964657295.1 Iningainema sp.
ATCACTCCCCCCCTCCCCCCCTCCCCGACTCAAAACAACCAGCATCTCCGCTACACCATCGCGATCTACCAAGCGTCCCAAACCGGGATAGATGAGTGCTAGCATGGTGAGTAATCCTCGGATCACAGGAGAACTAATCAACGGACGTTGATCGTTGAGGGACTCTACCAGAATATTTTGCTTGGAGAGGATTTCCATAATTGTATAACGGGCGATGGCATCCAAACCCGGTGCGATAATCGCGACTTCATTTGGCTGCACTTGCCCTTGCTTGATTGCACGAACAATCACCTCTGCAGTTTTCCGTAACAGTTGAGCACGGGAGATCGTTTGAATTGACTGCACGGACTGTGGTAAACTAGATAAAAATATTGGTTGTGCGATTAATTCCAGCATTGGTGTGGCGATCGTCTCTGCTAGGCAATCTCCGAAAGGCTGAGTCAAGGTTTCCACGCAACAATGTAACCTTAATCTTGACATATAATCAGGATCGGCTCCCAGTCCCAGACGTACAGTGCTATCTGGATTGTAGCTAAAGGCTCCAACTGCACCACTTTGTAGAAGTGACTCCAGTAAATGACGAGCTACAGCCGGGTAATCCTGCACATCATCCGCCAGCACCGCCTGATAGCGTTTTGCTAGCTGCTGCTGGTAATTTGGATTGGGTAACAAATGCTGGCTGTAAAGTTCAGTCACGATTCCGTAACTCAGCAATCCCCGTTCCAAACACCAGTTACGCCAATCCAGCAGTAAAGACCCCAGAAACTCTGGTTTGAGTTCCCCCAATCCTAAAAAGCTTCCCTCTTCTCCTAAACCCCTTTCTAAAATGCTGGATATATCTTCAGCTATTGTACCACTGTAAGCCGCTAATTGCAACAAATCTAGGATGCGACGCACCAAGCGGTGCTCACTCACCGTAGTTGCAGGCCTTGGACGGATACCGCCATTGGCACTTTCCTCCGCAAATTCCACGGACTTCTGGGCGCGAGTGTATAAAATTTCTTCTGACAACTGAGAACGCCACAGCTTAGTTGCCAATTCCTGTTCGGTTTCTGGGCGCAGTCTTACTGGGAATTGCGCCTTCAACTTCAACGACTGAATCAGCAGGGGCCAAAATAAAATGACTTCATCTTGGAAAAAACCCAAAGGAGTTTTGCCGCGTATCGGATATTGTCCTTGTGTGGCATTCACAATTCTGTTTGTCAACTCCCGCCGATTGTCATCATTGGCAGCTAAAACTAAAACTGCTGGTGCTGTTTGATGGAGATACAATTGTTTTGGAATAGTTTCCCGATTTTTTAGTCCTGGGTTTTGAGTATGTAATAATTCTTTAGGAGAAACTTCACTGCTAACCCAACGACAAAACTGCTGTACTAAGCGATTGGTCTTGCCACTACGGCTGGGACCATTTATCCATAAAGAATCGGACATCACAAACTTTCTCCTTGTATCTTTGTTAAGATATCTAGCACGTTAAAGCCAGCTTGAATGCTAAAATGATAAAATCTATTTACAGTCAGAAAATATACCCTTTCTTACTGAGAGCCTATGTGTGGTATTTACGGACACCAGAGCGTTCTTTGGATGAAGCTTATCAGACAGCTTTGCAGATTCAGGCAGTAGAAAACGAGCATTTCAACGGGAATAAAATAAGTCCTGACACAAGCAGGTATAGCAGCAGTGTCATGGATTATTTTCGGTCAGATTTAAAAAAACAATTAAAAAATATCAGGATGAGGCTGACAGAGTTTAAAGCCTGCCGTTTTTTCCTGAACGAATCACATCAAAAAGAAGCTTTAAGACTGGGTATAGAATTACCAAACTCTTCCTTGATTTTAGAAAAGCTACAAGTCATTGATCAAGTCATAGTAAAATACAAAGTATCCGATGATTATGAAGTCACTTCTCAAGAAATAGTTACTACTAAAGATACACCAATCATAGTTGAATCAACAGCAATACAGCAAAAATCGCCGAATCCAGTCAGCAAAAAGATTGTCAATAAATCCCAAAGTAAGGCACAGACAACAGGAATAATACCTCGGTCGATTTTTAGTACTATTTCCCGTATACAAATTGAATTAGATCCCAACGGCGAACAAAATGTTGTTCAAAATTTTCGGGATTCTAAAAGAAGAACTCTCGGAGCGGTTAGATTTATTTTATTACTTATTATAGTCCCTCTTTTAACTCATCAGCTATCAAAAAATTTCGTAGTAGGACCAATTGTCAACCATTTTAAAGGTTCGGAGGAAGCGGCAATCTTCCTAAACTTTGAAATGGAAGAAGAAGCTCTAGAAGATTTGGGAAAATTTGAAGAGAGAATCAAGTTTGAGAATTTAATTGGTACTGTCGCTTTATCTGCTGAGAACATAGAAGCTCAGATGCAGGACAAGGCAAGTGAAATTGCTGAAGAATATCGCAATCTTGGTGCCAATGCGATTAAGAATATTTTTGCAGATATGTTCGCTGTGGCAGCGTTCTCATCGCTTTTGCTCGTTAGCAAGCGAGAAATTGCCATGCTAAAAAGTTTCATTGACAAAATTGTATACGGTCTCAGCGATAGTGCCAAAGCTTTTATTATCATTTTATGTACTGATATCTTTGTTGGTTTCCACTCTCCTCACGGCTGGGAAGTTATTCTAGAAGGCGTTTCACGTCATTGGGGATTGCCAGCAAGCCACGATTTTATCTTCTTATTTATTGCCACATTCCCAGTTATTTTAGATACTATCTTTAAATACTGGATATTCCGATTCTTGAATCGGATATCACCTTCCGCCGTCGCTACCTACCGGAATATGAATGAGTAATATCATGTTCGGATAATCACTTAATCATTACGTTAAAAGTTAATTGTTAATTGTTGATGGTTAATTGCAATCAACTATTAACCATCAACAATTAACCGAACATAAAGATATGAGTTGTATTTAAGCGAACACGATATTAGCAGTTAGGAATTAACAATCAACAAATATGAGAAAACAACTTACTGCCATCACTCTCAGTCTTCCTGTTGTTCCTTTGATTTTTCTCGTACCTATGCAAAACTTAGGGTATAAGGAACTGAGTCCACCAGAATGTAGGTTGGAAAAGTGGAAACTGCCAACGTCTTCTCAAATTAAAAACCAAAAAGAACGATCGCCACTCACACCAATCAAATCACCGTTTCCTTGTTGTGAAAGCGATAATTCTTGTCAGGATTGGCAGCTATCCTCAGATAAAAAGGCATTATTGATAGCGATCGCACACAGTCTACAATACCTGGAAACAAGTGAGGCTGATGCTGCTTACAAACAATCCAGAGTGCCAGGAGTCACACGCGATCGCGTTAGAATAAGTTTACAGCGATTCCGTCAACTTTTGCTGAAATCTCGCTCTCCAGAGGAACTGAATGCAGCGATTTCCCGAGAGTTTGTCTTTTATCAATCCGTGGGACACGACAAACAAGGTAAAGTTTTGTTTACCGCCTACTATGAGCCAATTTATACTGCGAGTCGTTTTCCGACAGCAGAATATCGCTATCCCGTTTATCGCTTACCGCCAAATTTCGACTCCTGGCAAAAACCTCATCCCACTCGGTTAGATTTAGAAGGAAATGATGGTTTGCAAGGATCTATAGGGCGGTTACAGGGGTTAGGGTTGTTTT
>CAZZVG010000881.1:0-3650 GCA_964657295.1 Iningainema sp.
ATCAACTCTTTCCCCCCCCTGCCTGCCTCAACAGATAAATTCCTTAACCGAACCGTATTGAGCGCTATCCTCCCATCCTTAGAAGGAATGGGCTTAAGAGTCGCCAATCTGTCATTTTAATCACGTGGCGTTAATTTGAGTAATTATACTTAACCCAATTGTAGGAAGAACTTTTGTCGGGATTCATGTCAAATTAGCCTAAGGTGCTCTTATCATGGCACTTTTGTTTCGTCAAGACTGTCAATAGTAATTTGTTATTAAAAACTAAGGATAAATGACAAAAGACGCTCCTGACTAGTAATTGTGCAATTGTAATGGGTAATAGCTGAATAGATCGCTACTTTAGGATAAACTGATGACTAAACGAGCTAAAAGAGCAGAAAAGAACTTAGAACAATACGAAGATGCGCGAGTTACTGCTACTTCAAGAATCTGGCGTCTCGCCGTAGGAATGCTAGTAATTTGCATCCCGCTTTCACCTGCGACAAAAAGTGGTGCTAGTATCCCTTTAGCAACTATTGCAGGCGCGGCAATAGGTACAGTTGCAGTATGGCGTTCTGAGGAAAAAAAATCAAAGACTAACTATTTGCAACAGCAACAAGTAGAACTGTTAGAACAACGACTAGCCAACTTAGAAACAATTGTTAGTATTGATGACTTGGACTTACAAAGGAAAATTAAAAAGCTAGAGTAAGAGCGATCGCAAAGTCTAAATTCTAAAATTCTCTTTTATTGTAACTGACAAACCTTGTGTTACATTTTTCTACTATTCGTTTAGAATCTTCCTTAGATAAGAATGTGACACAAGGTTCTACCAATCTAAAAAAAAGAAGACAAAAGATGGTAATGTAATACAAATTCCCGAAATACTTGCACTTCCAAGCACCTCTTCAAGACGGTGCCTTCCACTTCTATAACTCACCGTGCATTTTTCAAATTGACCTTGTAAAGCAATTCTTATCTTTTTCAGCAATAAAATATATCTAATGACAGATTGAGTCTAAAAAAAAGGATGCATATTGTGAAGTCATATTACGATTATTTCAAAAATATTTAGAAATTGTCTAGAAGCGGAACAATGACATAACGTAGGAACTAAGGAGATGCTAGAGGCTAAATTTATGATCAATAACATTCAAAAGTATCGGTTTGTCTGTACTCTTACCTTCGGAGATATCTACGGTCAAATCATTGTTTGGTTGATTACCATTGCCATAAGTTTGGCATCAGCTATGGCGCTAATGGGTGCAAAAAGACCAGTTTATGCTTTAGCTACGGTTGGACTTGTGGTTGTGCTATCACTGCCTTTCTTACTTTTTGCCTTCGTTACCACTTTATTAAATCACATTGAGTTATCTTCTGTAGAACCTGGAACAAAAATGGAACCGATGCCCGGTAATATTTCCCAGCAACAACCTGTAGAAGCAACCAGTTGAATTGAGAGTTAGGAGGCAAGGGAGTCACTCCACTTTTATCTAACTCCTCATTTTATAATCTAAAATTAACCCGCCTCCCTGTCTGTTGGCAGGGAATTTTTTTATCAGGAGTAGAGGGAGGGGGAAGCAAATTCTCTAAGCCCTAATCTCTGCTTCGTAGGAATTGGGAATTCCCCGGATTACTTTGATAGAATAACAGTTTTAGCTTTTTTGTATTAATTATGCTTGAACACGATGTGATTATTATCGGGGGTGGATTGGCTGGGTGTCGCGCTGCGGTGGAAATGGCCAGAATCGATCCGAGCTTGAGTGTAGCTGTGGTTGCCAAAACTCATCCAATTCGTTCTCACTCGGTTGCTGCCCAAGGTGGTATTGCCGCATCTCTAAAAAATGTGGATTCTACTGATAGTTGGGAGGCACACGCTTTTGATACGGTGAAGGGTTCCGACTACTTGGCAGATCAAGATGCTGTAGAAATTCTGACTCGTGAAGCTCCAGACGTGGTGATCGACTTGGAACACATGGGTGTTTTGTTCTCGCGGCTCACTGATGGTCGTATTGCTCAACGTGCTTTTGGCGGACATTCCCACAATCGCACTTGCTATGCTGCTGATAAAACTGGTCACGCAATTTTGCACGAATTGGTGAATAACCTCAACCGATATGGTGTTCACATTTATCAAGAATGGTACGTGATGCGCTTGATTTTGGAAGAAGGTCAGGCGAAAGGCGTGGTAATGTACCAGATCTTGGACGGGCAAATAGAGGTAGTGCGAGCTAAGGCAGTCATGTTTGCGACTGGTGGTTATGGAAGGGTATATAATACTACATCGAATGATTATGCTTCTACTGGTGATGGTCTGGCAATGACTGCCCTCGCTGGGTTGCCTTTAGAAGATATGGAATTTGTACAATTTCATCCCACTGGTTTGTACCCGGTAGGAGTGCTGATTTCCGAAGCAGTACGAGGGGAAGGAGCGTATCTGATTAATAGTGAGGGAGAGCGCTTTATGGCGAGGTACGCTCCCAGTCGGATGGAACTTGCTCCACGTGATATTACCTCACGAGCGATCGCTTACGAAATTCGCGCTCTTCGTGGTATTCATCCCGATGGCAGTGCTGGTGGTCCTTTTGTCTACCTTGACCTCCGGCACATGGGTAAAGAAAAAATTATGAGCCGTATCCCTTTTTGCTGGGAGGAGGCACATCGACTCGTAGGCGTTGATGCCGTCATGCAGCCGATGCCAGTACGCCCCACCATTCACTACTGCATGGGCGGTATCCCAGTTAATATTGATGGTCAAGTCCGCAGTAGTGGTGAGGGTTTGGTTGATGGCTTCTTTGCTGCCGGCGAAACTGCTTGTGTTTCCGTACATGGCGCAAATCGTCTTGGTAGTAATTCCCTTTTGGAATGTGTTGTTTATGGACGCAGAACGGGAGTAGCAATAGCACAATTTGTTCAAAAAAGCAAGCAACCAATTATAGACGAACAACGCTACGTTACCGAAGCCAAGCAACAGATTCAAGCTCTGCTAGAACAGCCTGGACAGTACCGCATCGACCAAGTTCGTCAAGCCTTTCAGGATTGTATGACTCAATACTGTGGTGTTTTCCGCACTGAGGAATTAATGCGTGAAGGTCTACGAAAACTACAATCATTACAACAGCAATACTCGCAGATCTACTTAGACGACAAAGGAGATTGTTGGAATACGGAAATAGTGGAAGCTTTAGAGCTACAAAGCTTGATGGTTGTGGGAAATCTAATTTTAGCATCAGCTCTAAATCGCCAGGAAAGTCGCGGCGCTCACGAACGCGAAGATTACCCTCAGCGAGACGATGACAAATTCCTCAGACACACAATGGCTTATTATTCACCCGGCTCAGGTATTGATATCCAGTATCGCCCAGTAAATATTTCCATGTTCGAGCCACAAGAGAGGAAGTATTGAGCTTTTTGACGCTTCCCATGCCTCTTGTAAGAGCGGGTTTAAGAGTTATCGCCAATTAAACCCGCCCCTACTCATTGTTTAGGCATCGTATTCGGAGTTGGAGTAGGCGATCCAGTTGAGAGTTGGTTGATTTGGTCTTTGTAATTAGCTGGTGCTAAAGCTGCAGCTTTTGTAAACAAAGGTTTGGCCTCATCAATTTTGCCCTGTGTCTTTAGAAGCATAGCCTTCGCTAAGACGGGACGAAAATCCTGTTGATCTTTCG
>CAZZVG010000882.1:0-3647 GCA_964657295.1 Iningainema sp.
CGGAAGATATTAAAAGTGAATGCCTAGAAATGTCAGTAGACCGAAAACTTTTGCGATCGTTATGGAGAACTGACTGAAAATCAGACTTATGTCTAATTAACTGTATTTTTGAATACTTTTTTTCAGATTTGTGAAAAAAAAGAGATGATAAGCAAACCTAATAAATAAACTTGAAAAGCAATGCGAAACAGAGATGCCAAAATATGCTGCGGAGTGCCATCGATGCTTTCTGCACACTCTGTACGGATGCTCAAAAGGGGCAATGAGGGCGATCGATTTCACTGAGTGCGTGGAAGCACCGTGCCCAACCAACCAAAAATATCGGAAGCGTACTCTAGATAATGGTTTTAGGATATGCGCTCGCAATCTTTGCGAAGCTGGTAAGAAATCAGGGGTGAAGCGCATAAATTTTTGTAAAATCTCAGTAAGTAAAAAGGAGATTGACGCAGGAGAATTGAGTGAGCGTTCCTTCCGGCAAATTAAGCGATTTTAACTGATAGTGAAACGTTAGAACAAGTAGTTAACTGTTTAACAGAACATATTCCGATAAAAACCCAAGGTGAGTGTGAGCAACAGACGATTTTTGAAATTTTAATTCGCGCAGCTACTCAAAAAGATAGTGTAGAGAACACTAGTAAAGTTTTAACAAATGTGCCTACGAGCAAGAATATTTATTACCATTTAGGAAAATATTCAGACCTGAACTCCCTGGAATTAGATTTAAACGCAGCGCTTCAAAGTCGTATACCAGATGGGATTCAAAAAGGAAAAAATAAAATTGCTATTGACTTTAACTTAATTCCCTATTATGGTACACCATCACCATTAGAGTCACCATATATTTATAGAAGTCAAGCTACTCGTGGTACTTGTTCATTTTATGCTTACGCAACTTTATATGTAATTAAGAAAAATCAACGAGTGACTCTAGCTATTAAAGCTGTCCGAAAACAAGATACTTTAGTTGTAATTATCACTTACCTTTTAGCACTAATTGAGCCTTTAAATTTGAAAATTGAGCGATTGCTTTTAGACAGAGAGTTTTTCTGCGTACCAGTAATTCGGTGGTTGCAAGCTTTGGATATTCCGTTTGAAATGCCAGCTATTATTCGAGGTAAGTATGGAGGAACTAGACAATTAATTAGAGGTCGGCGTAGTTATAAAACAACTTACACGTTGAACAGCGACAAATATGGTTCTTGGATTTACTGCCGCAGGTATTCTCTAAAGTAACTATACCCATAGCTGTACAAGCTGAAGTTGGGTTATCGGCAGATTGGCTGACACTCACAGCAGTTCAAAATTTAGCAGTTGTTGCCACTCTAAAAACTCAAATAGATGATGGGGAGGCGGAGGCGATCGCACTCGCAATGGAACTAGGAGATGTTTTTATCATCGAGAATGATAAAAATGCTCGGCGCATTGCCCAAAAATTGAGTTTAAAAGTTATTGGGACAGTAGGAATGCTGCTACGCGCCAAACACGCATGCTGTAATTGCGGAGGTTAAACCGCTACTGACTGCGTTGGAACAAGTAGATTTTCGCATTGCAGAGTCTTTAGTCCAAAATGCTTTACGGCTTGCTGGGAAGTTGTGAAATGAGAGAGGCGTAGACGCACGGCGAGTCAAGAAACATCGCGATGATGAGGATAAAGCAAGTGCGTGGCGATCGTTTTACAACACCTCTCCCAGAGAGTACGCGAGTTATGTTTTGAAGGCGTTCCGCTTCTTGACAGAATTTGAGCAAGGTAGCGTAGTTGAATTAGTACAGGCGTAGGGTTTCCTAAAAATCCCTAACAAACTTCTCCAATCTATCCATCCCCTTCTCAATTGTTGCCATATCCGTGGCGTAGGAAAGGCGAATATTGTCATCAGCACCAAAGGCTATTCCTGGAATGACTGCGACTTGCTCTTTTTCCAGCAGAGCGTCACAAAATTCTAGGGATTTGAGCTTTGTTTTGCTGATATCTGGAAACATGTAAAAAGCGCCATCTGGTTGCGGACAATTTAGTCCGGGAATGGCGTTGAGTCTTTCTAACATCACCTGTCTCCGTTTAGCAAAAGAGGAGCGCATTTCTTCTACACAATCTTGTGAACCTTCCAAAGCAGCGATCGCACCATACTGAGCAAAGGTACACACATTTGATGTACTATGTCCTTGTATGGTACTCGCTGCTTGAATTATCTCCTTTGGTCCTGCCAAATAACCTAAGCGCCACCCCGTCATCGAGTAAGCTTTGGCAAAGCCGTTACTAATAAGGGTTCGGGCAAAAATTTCCTCGCCAAGCGAACCAATACTGATGTGTTCTGCACCATCGTAAAGAATCTTTTCATAAATCTCATCGGAAACCACAAGGATGTCGGTATCAACGACTACCTCTGCCAGAGCCTTAATTTCATCTGGTGTATAAACCATCCCAGTGGGATTCGATGGGGAGTTGAGGATAAATAGCTTAGTTTGCAGTGTAATTGATTTACGCAGTTGTTGGGGGGTAATCTTGTAACCACTGACAACATCTGTGTTAACAATGACTGGCTTTCCGCCTGCAAGCGTCACCATTTCCGGGTAACTTAGCCAATAAGGTGCAGAGATAATGACTTCATCACCTGGTTCAATCAGCGCTAGCATCAAGTTGAACAGAGAATGTTTACCGCCGTTGGTGACGATGACATTTTCTGCTTTGTAATCAAGACCGTTATCAGTTTTGAGCTTGTGGGCGATCGCTTCCCTTAACTTTGGTTCTCCAGCCTCTGGTCCATACTTGGTCTTACCTTCATCCAAAGCCTTTTGGGCAGCTGCTTTGATATGCGCTGGGCTGTCAAAGTCTGGTTCTCCAGCGCTAAAACTACAAACATCTATTCCTTCTGCCTTCATTGCCTGAGCTTTCGCTGTCATGGCTAAGGTTAAAGAAGGCTTTACTTGACTGACTCGTCCTGCAAGCTTCATCGTCACAACATTTCGGGAGATCCTTACCTATTAAAGAATATCCCAGAATTCAAGAGCAGTATAAGTCTTTTAATAATTTCGGTTGAGCAAACGACGCACCAAGATACTGAACCACAATTCAATCTGGTTCAACCATGAAGTATGCTTGGGGGTATAGACAAACCGAATCCGATGGGTCGGGTCTTGTAAAAAGGCGGCTCTGGTTGCCATTGATTGTAAAATACCAGACTCTCCTTTGATGCCCAAATCCAAATCAAGCTGACAGGCAGTTGCCACCCATCTGACCAAAGATTCGGATTGGTGGGTATTTAGTTGATCAACGATGAAAATCCACTGCCCTTGAGGGTCAGATGCTATAGTTTGTTGAATAGACATCTCCGAAAAATACTAATGCCTCTCTATGACTGGCTTTCAACTGGCGATCGCCAATTGCATATATCAGCCACTCTCAACCCAAAAATCAGGCTTTGAGACAGTTTATGTTGATAACAAGGTAAAAATAAGTCTCGATCCACGCCGATTATCATCGGCAAAAAATCACGCTATCTTATATTTATAAAACTAACGCTCCTATTCGGAATCTTACAAGTCCACATATCGATGTAAGGCGGTCGCTTGCTTTATTAGTTGCTCTAATTGCTCATATTTTACACCTACTAATCGCTGTGTTTCTTGAGGGTTATTTTGAATATAACTTAACA
>CAZZVG010000883.1:0-3645 GCA_964657295.1 Iningainema sp.
GTAGTTGGTAGAGGTTGTAGTTGAACAGCAGGGGGAGATATAGCTATGGAGGGAGTTTCTCGCTCGTCGGGCTTTAGCTCGGCTGCAATCTGAATTTCTGCCAAAGACAGAGCTCTGTCCCAAATTCGCACTTTAGTAATACTACCGTGAAAGAAACACGAACTTGCTCCGGCTTGTTCGGTTGCTCCTGCGCCCACATGCAATGGATGGCAAGAGTTCGGCTGGAAGGCAATTTCCTCATATCTTCCTACTGACTGCCCATTGACGTACAAAATCATTGTTTGCAACAGTGAGTCATAGGTTCCTGCGATATGAGTCCAGACTCCTTCTTTCACTTTCGAGCCTGTTATAATCATCCAAGGTATTCCTTTGTGACCGCTACCGAGCCAGAACTGCCAGTACTGTGCGGCATTTACGCAGAAGACATAGCCTCTGCGCCCAACGCTTGCAGAACCACTGACGTTTGTTAAGATTGCTCGATAGCCTCTACCGCCCTGAAACTGAACCCACATTTCAACCGTAAAGCTAGTAGGGTTGAGATCAACAGAGTAGGGTATGTCAATCTGATCGCTACTACCATTAAAGTAGGGATATGCGGTTGCAGGATAACCAAGGTCAATCTCTTTTGGTTCTCCAGTCACAGTTTCTGGCAGTTTCATCGCTCGCTCCTTCCCCTTGAACGAATACTTTACTAGTTACAAGTTTAACTAAGAAATTTTACAGAACAGCGTTAGTCATATTGCGAACGCTAATTGCCAATTATATTATCATTTATATGATAGTTAAACAGTCTTTATGAACAATATTCACTCACGCCGTACAATTCGACCAACTATTAGCACCATCCCTCGCAATCAAAGTGAGGCGGCTAAGCAATTAGAACTTTATAAAATGGTGACAAAACGGCAGCGCATCCAGCAAGAATTACAGTTTATGGAACAGCGTCTTCAAGTATTGAAACAACAAATGAGCAGTCTTGATAGCCAAATAGAAAGTACAGAAAAAACAATTCAGGATTTGCGCCAATCACCTCCTACTTCTTCTGAAAGTTCCACTCCTCAGACTTCTCTTCCTCGTCCGACGGCTCCTCATAAGGATGTTAAGTCAAGTCATTTCCAAACTTTCTACCTTGAATATTAATATTTATGGTCATTGGTCATTTTTTAAACACAAATAACGGCTTTATGCGAAGATTTGGACTTCACAAATCATTTCCTTCACTTTCTTCTGCGTCTTGCTGGGCTTGAATTTTCAGTAAAAGCTCTTCTTCTTGAATTTCAAAATCCTCTTCTGAAACATCCCCTAAATCAAAAGCTAACTGCAAAGCTAATAACTGTTTTTGCAAATTTTGTGCATCATCTAAATCAGCATTAGCACGCTCTTGAAGTTGTTCTGCTATCCAAATGATACCGCCAAGTGGTCCGGAAATCGGAAAGGTTAGGAGTTCGAGAAACATAATGTGAGTTCAGCTTAAGAAAGCTGGGCAAATGTATAAGGTGCTGTAAAATTGTTATAACGAATTCTCAGGCGATCGCCAAATTTTTGGTCGATAGTTTCTACTGTTTCACTAAAGTGAGATTCACTTTCCCAAGGAATCAAATAAGCTGCATTATAAATCATTTCTTCAGTCATCGTATCGTTTTCCACGAATTCCTCTGCCAAAGCATTCAATTCGGCGCGGAAAACATCAATAACTGCTGACTTACGAGATTGTAAACCACTTTCAATCAGCTTGCCAATTTCGATGATTTCTCCTGTACTTAAAGCTTTACCTGACATCGCATCGCGCTTATTTTTCAAGCTAACATTTGACTCTAGTAAAGCTTGCATCTCCGATTTACTATTCCAAACAACCTTAACGCTAACTTCTCTACGTCCCTCCAATTTTTGAAACAATTCTTCCAATTTTTCCTTATAAGGATGTGTCAATTGCTCGCTCACTGTTTCCCAGGTTTTTACAACCATTCCAAAGCGGAGAGGTAGTAAGCTGCGAAACCCCTCATTCATCGCGTCTTCTAAAACTTTTTCATGGCACAATAAATTACGTCTGGAAGTGAGATATTTTTCTTGTTTAGCTGTAGAGTATAAGAAGTTGAAACCGTCAATACTATAACTCTGTACTGGTTGTTTATCTAGTCCTTCAAGTACAACTTTTTCGGAAATAGGTCCGGGTAAAATGCCGTAAAGATAAAGACCATTATTCATAATAATATACTATTTATAACGACTTTGATGTCAAAACCAGCCGTAGCTTCGCATGAATCAAATTCAGGTTCCCCAAACCTAAATCAACATCACCATGTACGACAACTCCAATATTTAAAAGTCTATCTAGCAGTTCCAATATAGAAGGATTGTTGCTAGTTTCTCCCGGATAGTAACTTCCTGGTTGTGGTAATAAACTACCAAATTCTCCCAGATTCACATTTAATTCAACTGGATCGATTTCAAAAATTTCGCATAAGCGCAGCACTTGTTCTTCCAGTTTCTGGAGACTTTCTGCTGCCTTGTCTAAGTCTGACTCGCTGAGAAGTTTTTCTTCCATGCGGCGAATGACTTGTGCTTCCATTAACTGGCGAATTAATTCCACCACTGTTAACAGTAAAGAAGCTAAACCCGCCTTACTATTTAATTTGTTAACATTAGGTTCTATTTCAGGGGAGTTATCGGAGGATATACCAACTAATGCCATAATGCCACTTTTTTACGTTTCATTTGGATGGTTAGTGTCCTCTTCAGTAAAGAGAGGCTTTTTCGGCATGGAATATGGGTTTTGTAACTGCTGGGAACCAAAATCTGTTTGACTGCTAGCTAAAGCTTTGAGCGATCGCATTTCTGCTTCTAAACTTTGTAACCGTTCTTGAAGTTGGCGATTTTCATCGATTAAAGTCTGTGCCTTACTGCTGAGATAAGGATCGTTTTCCCACCAATTTATTCCCATCTCCCGCGCTTTATCAACTGAGGAAATCAACAAACGAATTCGGATATTCAGGAGTTCGGTAGAGGCGACAGAAATAGATATATCACCTGCAATTACAATTCCCTTATCCAAAACTCGTTCCAGAATATCCGCTAAAGTTGAGCCTTGGGTAGATGTTGCAATTGTTCGACTCGCATTCGATGTGGAACTTTGTGGCACTAACGGCTTAGAAGTCACGATTGATTCGACTCTTTAATAATAGTATTTTACAATTTTCTACTTAAAAATATTCTACACCTTCTTTCTTTTCTTGATGAGAAATCCTCTTCTAAATAGTAATGTTGGGGTTTGGCGATGCCGAAGGCCACGGCTTAAGCCGTATCGCCGAGCTTTTTGATGGTAAATCGTATGAGGTGTTTTTGGTGTATTAAATATTTAATATTTATTCTCACGTCTTTAAACGCACTTTATCTCGAGATAAATTTATAATTTAACAATTATAAACTTTTATTTATTTATTAATTTCAAGTAAAGTAAAATAGTTAATATTTATATTTAATGAATATATATATATTTAAAAGTCTTTAAGAATATTCTTCTCTTTATAATTATTATTAATCTTTTTTTATTAGTCGTGAAAAAGATTTAAGAGAAATATAATCTTATTATATAAATTTTTTTTATAAAATAAAATATTTATATTAAATCTTATAAATATAAGTCTA
>CAZZVG010000884.1:0-3637 GCA_964657295.1 Iningainema sp.
ACCAGACACCATTCTAGATGAAGTCCGTGCTGGAGGACGTATTCCGTTACTTATCGGACGTACCCTCACAGACAAAACCCGCGCTTCACGGAATTTAGAACCCAGCACCGTCTTTACCCGTCCCCAAGAACCAGAAAAGACAGCTAAAGGTTATACACAGGCACAGAAAATGGTGGGCAAAGCTTGCGGCTTACCTGGTGTACTTCCCGGTACATCATGCGAACCGATCATGAATACCGTTGGTTCCCAAGATACCACAGGTCCTATGACCCGCGACGAATTGAAAGAACTGGCTTGTCTCGGTTTCTCTGCTGACTTAGTTATGCAGAGTTTCTGCCACACAGCTGCTTATCCCAAACCAGTTGACATTGAAACCCACAAAGAACTCCCCGACTTTTTCGCCTCACGTGGCGGAGTCGCTTTACGCCCTGGTGATGGCATTATTCACTCCTGGTTAAACCGGATGCTGCTACCAGACATGGTAGGAACTGGTGGTGATTCTCACACCCGCTTTCCTTTAGGTATTTCCTTTCCTGCGGGTTCTGGGTTAGTCGCGTTTGCTGCAGCTTTGGGTGTAATGCCTTTAGATATGCCAGAATCTGTTTTGGTGCGGTTTAAAGGTAAATTGCAACCCGGTATCACTTTACGAGATGTTGTGAATGCCATACCCTACGTAGCAATTCAGAAAGGTTTGCTAACAGTAGAGAAAAATAACAAGAAAAATGTCTTTGCTGGACGAATTTTAGAAATAGAAGGTTGGCCAGATTTAAAAGTTGAGCAAGCTTTTGAATTAACCGATGCCAGCGCTGAACGTTCCTGTGCAGGTTGTACTATCAAGCTAAGTACTGAGACTGTTTCCGAATATCTGCGTTCCAACGTAGCATTGTTGAAAAACATGGTAGCACGTGGTTATCAAGATGCCCGTACTATTCTGCGTCGCGTCATCCAGATGGAAGCGTGGTTGGCAAATCCAGTGTTGATGGCAGCTGATCCGGGTGCGGAGTATGCGGAAATTCTGGAAATTGATTTGAACGAAATCACTGAACCAATTGTCGCTGCTCCCAATGATCCTGATAATGTCAAATTATTATCAGAGGTTGCTAATGATCCGGTGCAAGAAGTCTTTGTCGGTTCTTGCATGACAAATATCGGTCATTATCGTGCCACTGCCAAGGTGTTAGAAGGTGCAGGCACAGTGAAGACTCGCTTGTGGATTTGTCCGCCGACTCGCATGGACGAACATCAACTTAAAGAAGAAGGTATATACGGTATTTTTGAGGCGGCAAATGCACGCACGGAATTGCCTGGTTGCAGTTTGTGCATGGGTAATCAGGCAAGGGTTGAAGATGGTACGACGGTATTTTCAACTTCAACGCGCAACTTCAACAACCGTATGGGTAAAGATGCACAAGTTTATCTTGGTTCAGCTGAATTGGCAGCAGTTTGTGCGCTACTTGGACGCATTCCCACAAGACAAGAATATATGGACATTGTGGCGAATAAGATTGATCCTTTTGCTGATGATTTGTATCAGTACTTGAACTTTAATCGCATCCCCGGTTTTGAGGATGAAGGACGCGTAATTTCCATTGAAGAAATGCCTAGTATGGAGGAGGTTTTGAATATGCCTACAGGGGCGGGTTTGTAATATATTGCAGTCTAGCCGTAGACCTGTAGGCTGAAGCCTAAGGCTATACGAATAAAGCCCGCACCGGTGGGCTTTACTCCGATTTTGTTCCTTGGTTTAATTGTAAAATTAGTGCATCGTATGATAAACAGGTAACATCCAATGGAATTTTACACAGCAGTACTGCGAAAAAGTGCAAGCTATTGGGTCGCTTTGTGCCTAGAAAATGGATTAGTAGGACAGGGAAATACTCAAGACTATGCAATCATTAAGCTCAAAGAGGCAATTGCTTCAATTCAAGATGTTTATGAAACGGAAGCTAATATTTATAGTGCTCCGATTACTATAAAAGAATTGCATGAATTTTTGATGTTAGAGGAGCAAGAACAAAATTTTGAGAATTATGAATTAAGGAAACTTTATGCCTAAAAATATTCCTTCTCTTAAACCAAAAGAGCTAATCACGCTTTTGGAAAAAGGTGGATGCTCTGTATAACGAGAGGGAAAAGGCGACTATAGCTCAATACGGTTCAGTTAAAGTTGATAGGTAGGTATTATGTCTGAATATGATAAAGAGCGCGTAGATGCGGAGCGGCTTGTCGTCAAACATAGCTCCGAAGAATCCTTAGCAGCGTTAGTTGTTGAGATTGAGAAAATTCCTAAGGAATACTGGTCAAACTTACTTCAGATTATTCGCCTGTTTCGTGAAAGCGTGACTGTAGAATCTGCATCACAAAATAGCTGGGAAAAAATTATACACGATTTAAAGAATCCCGATCCAGTGGTGAAAGTAGCGCGGCAGAAAGCTTTAAGCGAACTACTTAGAAAATGGGAAGAAGAGGGAGATGAACAGAAGCAAACAGAAACTGCTGAAATTCTTCGCAAGGCACTAAAAGAAGACCCCATATCTATACAAGCCATTCCATGAGCAGAATTGTCTTGCTAGATTCTGGTCCAGTAGGAATGGTGACAACTCCTAAAGCTGCGTCTCCTGTATATCGGGAGTGTAAACTTTGGTTTGATTCTCTGGAGCCAAAGGGCTATACATTGATGTTGCCGGAAATTGCTGACTATGAAGTGCGACGTGAATTGGTTCGGGCAAATAAGCTGGCAGGTATTCGACGGCTTGACGAACTCAAAGCTACCCTGACATACCTTCCCATTACAACACCAGCCATGCTCAAAGCTGCTGAGTTATGGGCAGAAGCGCGACGTGGCGGAAGACCTCAATTGTTAGAGTAGAAGAAAAATTAGAAGAGAGAGGTTATTATGTCTGAGCAAAGTGTAGCAAGCAATCAGTCTCAGAGTGATGGAGATAGATGTTTTTCCGAAGTATCGATCACAGAGTTACTCCAAGAAATTGAACAAACACCCAGAGACTACTGGTCTAATTTACTTCAGATAATGCGCCTTTTTCGTGAAAGCGTCACCCTGAAACCTGAATTATTACAGGCTTTTGAGCAAAAAACTACACCTGACATACTGCAAGTTGAGCGACTAACTCAGCAGCATCAAGCCTTGAGTCAACTGACTAAGCAATGGATAGAAGAGGGGGATGAACAAGAACAGACAGAAACCTGGGAATATCTCCGTCAAGCACTTGATGAAGACCGTCTTTCTAATGGACCTCTATTTTCATGAGCAGAGTCGTCGTGCTAGACTCTGGTCCAGTGGGAATGGTGACAAATCCCAAAACTACTTTTACCGAGTGTCAAGAGTGCAAAGTATGGCTAGATTCTTTGCCTTTGAAAGGCTACGAGGTCATTTTACCGGAAATTGCTGATTACGAGGTGCAGCGTGAGTTGCTTCGGGCGGGTAAATTTGCTGGTATTCAACGTCTCGATCAACTGAAATCTGCGATTACCTACCTTCCTCTTACCACAGAAGCGATGCTTTTGGCAGCTCAATTGTGGGCAGAAGCAAGACGCGCAGGAAAACCTACAGCCCACCTCAAAGCACTTGATGGGGATGTGATTCTGGCGGCTCAAGCTAAATTAGAGGAGAATAAAG
>CAZZVG010000885.1:0-3631 GCA_964657295.1 Iningainema sp.
ATTCCGGAAACTTACCCTCTTTCACCTCAATCACATAATTCTGCACAGCTTTAGTAATAGTCTCTCGTAAGTTCGTATAAATTTTAGCAAATGGTGGCTGCTTTTCTGAAAGACCAAGGACATCAGAAGTTACTAAAATTTGACCATCACAATGGGGTCCCGCACCAATACCAATTGTAGGAATACTGATTTTTTGAGTAATCTTTAATGCTAACATAGCCGGGAGATGCTCTAGTACAATAGAAAATGCCCCTGCTTGTTCTAGGGCGATCGCTTGTTGTAAAATTCTCTCCATTGCTTCCTCAGTTTTTCCCTGTTGACGCAAACCAATTTGATGTATTGATTGCGGTGTCAAACCCACATGACCCATCACCGGAATACCCGCTTGCACTAAACGAGCAACGGTATCGATCATTAAAGGATAACCGCCCTCTAACTTGACTGCTTGAGCGCCTGTTTCTTTTAAGACTCTTCCTGCAGTGTGCATAGCTTGCTCATGACTTTCTTGATACGTCATAAATGGTAAATCTACGACCATCAATGCTTGTTTCACACCACGACGCACGGCTTTAGCGTGGAACAGCATTTCCTCTAAGGTTACGGGTAGTGTTGTTTCATACCCAAGGACCACTGCCATCGTATCACCCACCAAAATTAAGTCTACCCCAGCTACATCTAATATCTGGGCGATCGCATAATCCCAAGCAGTCAGGGCGACAATTGAACGTTTCTGCTGTTTCCATTGAATGAGTTGCTGGGTAGTGACTGACATTTTGGATTTTGGGTTGGGAATTGGGAGTTAAGAATGGAGAGCGCAAATAAAACGTAATTAATTTTTGCTGTGATTGATCATTAGTGATTGGTAAAGGTTTCAGGTCTAAACGAGTTTATTTCCACCTCATTCTCCATGAAGCGTTCGACTGAACGCAAGATGAGGTTGTGCTCTTTCCATTTTAGGCATTAACCAAGCCAAACCTTCAGTGGTACCAATCCACAATTTATTGCCGATATCTGGTGCCAGAGAAAGAACACGGCTAGAAGGAAGACCGGGAACTTGGTCTAACAAGGCACCAGTATCTGGATTTAAGCGGAATAATCCATTATCAGTGCCAACCCAAACACTACCATCTTTAGCAAAGTTGACAGCTGTAACATTACGTCCGCGAAGCCGAGTCACAGATCGCAGTACTGAACCAGTTTTCGGGTTAATGACAAGTAAATTATTCGGCATTCCCGCCCAAATTAATCCTTGTGGACTAATTGCTATGGATTGGACAGTTGTGCCTGGTAAATCTTTAATGCGCTTGAGGATGAAAGCACTGGCGGTATTAACTTGTACAACGCCATCAAGAGTCCCAACCCAAAGTTGACCTTCAGCATCCAATGTCATTGCATTGGCGCTGACACCAGGAAGATCTTTTAATGTCGTCATAATCAAACCTTCATCGGGGCTGATCAAAGCTAAGCCGTTATCTGTGCCAGTCCATAAATAACCTCGCTTGTCAATTAATAAAGATAATACTCGTTTAGAAGGTAAAAATAAGTTCTGTGCTGTAATTTCGTTACTACGGGGGTCTACTCGCTTTAGTCCGTCATAACTTCCTACCCACAAACGCCCGACTTTGTCTTGGGCTAAAGCACCAATAGCAACATTTGGTAAACTCACACGCCCTAAAATCTTACCTGTATTTGGGTCTATCCGCGATAACCCTTGCCAAGAACCTATCCAGAGATTACCTGTATAATCCTCCTGCAAAGCACTAACGCGATAGTCAACGAAGCGCAAACGTTCTAGCAGTCGCTGCACATTGGGCAAAGGGTTTCGGTGCGGTGGCGGTGCTGAAGGTAGGTAAGCGGGAGTTAGCTCCTCCGGTGAATCAACTTCATTCTTCTTTTGTTGCGGAACACGACTATCAGTTGCTTGGGAAGTCGCTGGAATTGCATCAACACGCAGCGATTTGTCGTTAGACATCGCTACAGTCAGTATACTGGATAAAGCAAGCAGACTAGAAGCAATTAATAACCTAATACGTTTGTGAAAGAACACCACAGTCACTTTTCCCTCAGAGACAATTTCCCTATGCGATCGCTTTGACTCGATAAGGGTTAATTTCAGTGTTCCCCTTCTTTATCTTTTTCTTTAAGTACGTCAGCATAAATATAGCAGTTCTCGAAGGTCAGCAATACACTGTAGGGGCGAACGGCTGTTCGCCCTCTAAAAGTGTTGTGGTTAACCCAATTGAGAAGCGATATATTGACTCTTGGGAAAGGTTTCTCTGAGAAAGGGTTTGAGTCTTATTTATATTTCTTTACAGATTTCTATTTATTTGTACCGCTTCATTTTTCCAGCGACACAGGGGAATATTAACTCCCGTCTCCTGTTTAAACTGACTTACTATTATCGCTGACATTTTGTAAAGTCTTCTTAATAAAATGTAAAAAATACGTAAAGATAAAAAAATTAAATAAAAGAGATCAGAAGATCGAAAGGATAACTTATCAATTTCTTGATATATTGTGAAATAAGCTACAAATTACGTGGTGTGCGATTTTTGTCTTTCGCTCATCATGCTTCTGCTTTTCCGTCCTGACAACTTCCATTTGTGTGTATGTATTTACCTCGAATGCGGGGGATATACCATAGATAGTGGGATTAAGTAAGTACTGTCCTCGATAAACGGAAAGTTTGACGGATTAAGGGAGATTTAGTGGGATGTGAGAAAAAAATAAAAAATAATTTTTGTTTCTGGAAAGAGGAAAAAATGACATTGGTGAGGATAGGTCCCCAAAATTAATTGAGGCGTAAGTCGTCGCACAATAGTCTGTTAAAAAACTAATAGCCTCTGTTTAGAAACAACTCATTAAAGATAAAATTTTTATTTTTCTCGGTACTCCTCCCTGCTTGTAGGGAGAGTATCACTGAAAGGTGAGAAGCACCGAACGTAATTTGTTGGTAATTTAAAGAGTGACTTCTGGGAAGGAAAAGTATGTCTTACGCTCAAACGAAGACTCAGACAAAATCAGGGTATAAAGCTGGTGTACAAGATTACAGACTTACTTATTACACGCCTGATTACACACCGAAAGATACGGATATTTTAGCAGCATTCCGTGTTTCACCTCAGCCTGGAGTTCCTCCGGAAGAGGCTGGTGCTGCTGTGGCTGCTGAGTCTTCCACTGGTACCTGGACAACTGTATGGACTGACTTGCTCACCGATCTAGACCGCTACAAAGGTCGTTGCTATGATATTGAGCCAGTTGCCAATGAGGACAACCAGTATATCTGTTACATTGCCTATCCTCTAGATTTGTTCGAGGAAGGTTCTGTGACCAATATGTTTACCTCTATTGTCGGTAACGTATTTGGTTTCAAAGCTCTAAAAGCCTTGCGTCTAGAAGACTTACGAATTCCTGTCGCTTACTTGAAGACTTTCCAAGGGCCTCCTCATGGTATCCAAGTTGAGCGCGACAAACTGAACAAGTACGGTCGCCCACTACTAGGTTGTACAATTAAGCCCAAATTGGGTCTGTCGGCTAAGAACTACGGACGCGCAGTATACGAGTGCTTACGTGGTGGTTTGGACTTCACCAAAGATGACGAAAACATCAACTCAGCACCATTCCAACGGTG
>CAZZVG010000886.1:0-3630 GCA_964657295.1 Iningainema sp.
GCGGATAGTTTCAACAGTTGCATTTTTGAATTCCGTATTGACTAAACATTTTGAGCGCAGGGCATTCATTAAAATGTTACCGATAGATGCAAACCACAAACGTAGTTGATTTCCCTCAAATGTATGGGTACTAGTTCTATCACTGTGTAGCCCTAGTTTTTGTTCTTTTAAAGAATTCTCCATATTGCCTCGTGGACAATACTTTTGAGTATAAAGTTGTCCTGGTGGAATTTTATTAATGGGGAGTGATGTCACTACAAAACGAGTATTGACCTCTTCATGGCTATACTCAACTTTAGCGACAACACGACGATTACGGCTCCAACTATCTAGCGTTTGATAGTCAAGAGAACAATACCAAACTGAGTTATCAACAAATGCTGCTGCGTCCTTTATTAAATCTGGTGATGGGGGAAATAAGGTTTCAAAAAACTGGACTATGGGTTGAAGTTTTCCTGAATATTCTTTGGATGCGCGGTACTGTATTGACTGAGATAGCTGGAGTAGACGATTATTTGGAGCTAGTCCCAACACATAATCAATTCCAGTTTCAGATTCACACCATGCCATTATATCTTCTCTAGAATATGCGCTATCTCCCCGAACAATAATTTTTATATTCTTCCATCTTGCGCGAATTAGAAGAATTACCCTTTGCAATTCTTCTAACCCTCCTTCTGCTGGGTCAACATTAGAGGCCCGAAGTTTTGCTGCGAGTAAATGTTTACCGCAGAAAATATAGAGAGGTGCATAACAATACCCCCGATAATAAGGATTAAAGAATGTTTTTTCTTGATTACCATGTACTAAATCATCAGTAACATCTAAGTCCAAAATTATCTGTCTTGGTGGCTTTCTGTAAGATTCTAAAAATAGCTCAACTAAGAGTTTTTCTATGGCTGATGCATTATATTCAATCCGGTGATATCTACTATCTTCCCTTGAAGATACGTTTTCTGGACAATGCTCAAGACGATTCAAGGTACTTTTTCCGGCCAACGTAATAGATTCTTGTGACGAATTAATCGCTTTTCCCACGGAGAGCGCAAATATTGGGTCGTGACGTAGCGTTTCATGATCATTTATATCTTCATAGCCCATAATTAAGCCATATATTCTCTGTGCAATTAAGCTTCTTACTGGATGCAAAATTTTACTAGGGTTTCGGTAGTCTTTGAAACATGCTGCCACCCGTGATGTTATTTCTCTTTTTCTGTCCAGTTCCGCAATTAGTGTTAATCCTGCATCCGATGTTACAGGCTTACCCTTGAAATTAACTACAACTGGACATGACTTTACTTGTTCAAAGATGAACTGTTCCGGGATACAATGGTTTTTATCTGGGGTCATACAACAAAGCTGCTCAAATCCTTTTGCAACATACATTTTGGCAGTTTTTGACCCCTATTTTCTAAAGTCTTGTGAGAAATCCGGGTTATGTATAAATCAGTAATATCCTCAAGTTTTACGTCAAATTCTTCGTCCTCAGGGGGGGGTTAACCAGTAGCGGCTCTGGTGGGGTTTAAGTTCTGCTTCTTCTAGTAATCTTCCAACATTGCGGATGGATATGCTTTCAATAATACCTTGTTTTATGATTTCATCTGCCAGTTCTCGGTTCGTCCAATGACTTATAGGTCGTCCGTAATCTTCAGGTGGAGAACAAGCCTCGCGCAAATAACTCCACTACTTGCTCCATACTAAATTTTCCTGGTGCACCAATACGATCTTGATCTTGTAATCGTTGGATTATCGATAATTCGTGTCCACTGGTTTCTAACCATCGGTTTCGCCATAAACGAGCCATATCCAAACTAATATCTAATGTTCGAGCGATTTCGCCATGATTTTTCCCCTCTGACGCTAGAAGAATTATTTTTGCACGCAGTACTAGTTGTTGCGCACTCATTGTGTCGGTTTACCAACTGTTGCAGTTCTGAGCGATGCCGCCAAGGGCGGCTTGCCCCTTCGGGCTCGCCATCGTTCAAATTTAATACTTTTGGAGCTAATCGTGCCACACCAGGTTCCTTTATTTTCAGCCTAAACTGCTTTGACTCTACTTTCTTAGTTTCTCACAATAATGCTTGGTTTATTTACGCCGTACTGTACTAGTTCCTGGACTGGCAATTACAGATTGGACATTTTAGCATTCAACCGGACATAATATTACTCGTGCAGTGCGTAGTAACGCGACGCACCATATGTGTAAACTATCTTTTCTTGAAAATCTGCAATCAATGAACAATTAAGTGGTGAAAATTGTTCAATTTGTTCTAAAAAATCTTCAGATATACAATTATTAGAAATGTTCAGAGTGTGTAAATTATTAATTTCTGCACATTCAAGCAAAGCTTCTAAACCGTCATCTGTCAAGTTTCCCATTGATAAATCGAGGACTACAAGGTTATCAATTATGGGAGAGTCAGCCATAAAAGAAGATTGTGCGATCGCATCAGCAATTTCGTTAGCATATTCGCTACTACGTAACCCCAAATAACTTAAATTTGGAAATGACTCACCAAAAAGAATTGGTTTCAAACTGTCAATAGTTTCATGTGACTGATGTTCACCACTTCTACCCATCCACAATTCAAAATACTCTAAAGCTGGTAAATGAAGTGAACAAATCTGATAAATGGCTAAATCGCTAATATTTGCGGTTTCGATTATTAAAGTTTTTAAATTATTATGTTGTATCTTACTACACTCTAAATCGTTGCAGCAACCACGAATATGTAGTACCTCTAACTGCGGATAACCTTCTAAAACTAAACTAATATCACCTAGTCCAAGATGAGATTTTCTGTAGTTGTGAGTTATGCGCTCGCCAAGGAACAAAGCTTTAAGACCAGTTAAACGTTTACGAGATTCAAACAAAATCTCAACAAAATTATAAAACTCTTCGCTCACTGTGTAATCATAATTGTAATCGTATAAGTGACATATTAAGGCTTCAACATTGGCAACTTGCGGGTCTTGTAGTAATAATTGCAACTGTGAAAAACTCACTATGTAAGCAATACCAGACGAATTCTTTATCCCAATTTGAGGGTGAAAAATTTCCGCTTGCCAATCTTTTAAAGTTGTAAAAAACAGCCAAGGGTTATGTTCCAATAACGCTTGTTTTCCTTTTAAACCTCCTTGTTCTCGTAACAGTCTAGCTGCATAAGACAATACTTCTCCTGAAATATCTGGCAAAGCCTCAATCACCAAATCTAAGCCAGCGTCCCTATAATATAGTGTGTCGGAAAGGGCAGCGACTTGCACTTCTACAACTGAACTGAGCAGGCGACTTTTCACCCCCTCAAGTCCTCCCAAGATCACACCTGCAACGGGAGGTGGCGCTTGTCCACCAAGAACTGCATCAAATTCTCCAGGCTGATTTTGATTTGCCATAACCCTCTCACTTCTGCACCACTCTACAAGTAGGTTTTCTTCTTATAGTACAATTGTTCTATACAATAGTCAAAGCCTTCAACGCTTCGTTATCGTAATTTTGTAGGGGCGTATTGCATACGCCCTCACAATTGGGTGTACCTCATACAAATGAGAACTGCTATATATTAGCGATCTCTATCATTAGACATCTCCGAAAAACAATGTAGAGACGCGACGCCAGTCGCCTACGGAGGG
>CAZZVG010000887.1:0-3625 GCA_964657295.1 Iningainema sp.
CTCCATCGGCGTTTCTAAAACAACGTGCTGTTTGTTTTCTGGTTTAATGCGGCTAAATCCTAGTATCTTCGCTAACTGTTTGAGTTCCATCACCCGTAATAGCTGACTTGCTGATTTGGGGATTGTGCCATAGCGATCGCTCCACTCAGCCGCAATCAGCATTAATTCTTCTTTAGATTTGGCAGTTGACACCGCACGGTAGGCGCTCATCTTTTGATCCAAATCAGGGATGTAATCTGCTGGAATAAATGCCGTGAGATTGAGATCAATTTGAGTATCGTCAACTTTAGGAATTTCTTGCCCTCGGATTTCTCTAATGGCTTCTTCCAACATTTCCATGTATAAATCAAAACCTATTGTTTCCATTTGCCCAGATTGTTCTGCACCCAGCAAGTTCCCCACACCGCGAATTTCCATATCGCGCACTGCCAACTGATACCCAGATCCCAACTGCGTGAACTCCTGTATAGCACGTAAGCGTTGACGTGCGGAATCTGACAAAACTTGTTGCTTGGGATAAAAAAGCCAAGCATGAGCTTGAATGCCAGCACGACCAACACGACCGCGTAACTGATAAAGTTGGGATAAACCAAAACGGTGGGCATCCTCAATCAAGATCGTGTTGACTCGGGGGATATCCAAACCCGATTCAATAATCGTAGTACAAACAAGGATATCGGCTTCCCCAGAGCTAAAGGAGAGCATGGTAGATTCTAACTCACCTTCTTCCATCTGACCATGGGCTACCACAAACCTTCCGCCTGGGATCATTTCCCGCAACGTTGCCGTCGTCTCCTCAATTCCATCAACTCGGGGAACTACGTAAAAAATCTGTCCGCCTCTGTCAAGTTCTTGACGAATGGCGCTACGGACTATCTCTGGAGTCTTTGGTGCGAGATGTGTTTTAATTGGGCGTCTAGATGGAGGCGGTGTGGTAATTAAACTCATTTCCCGAATACCCGACAAGGACATATACAAAGTCCGGGGAATTGGGGTGGCAGACAAAGTTAGGACATCAACCTGAGTTTTCAAGGTTTTAATTTTCTCTTTTTGATTCACCCCAAAACGCTGTTCTTCATCCACTACCAAAAGTCCCAAGTCACGGAAGTTGATGCCTTTACCTAAAAGTTGGTGTGTACCAACAACCACATCTAATTCCCCTGTTGCCAGTCGCTTGAGAATGTCGCGGCGTTCTTCCATGCTGCGGAAGCGGTTGAGTAACCCAACATTAATTGGGTAGGGAGCAAAGCGTTCTTTGAGAGTGTGATAGTGCTGCTGGGTGAGGATTGTGGTTGGTGCGAGGAGTGCAACTTGTCTACCGACAGTGACAGCTTTGAAGATGGCGCGAATTGCGACTTCAGTTTTACCGAAACCGACATCGCCACAGACTAAACGATCCATTGGGCGATCGCTTTGCATATCTCGTTTCACATCTTGCACGGCCTTGAGCTGATCGGTTGTAGGTTGATAAGGGAACGAGTCTTCCATTTCCTCTTGCCAAGGCATATCTTGGGGGTAAGCAAAGCCTTTTTGTTGCGATCGCGCTGCATACAGCTTAAGTAGATCCACTGCCAACTTTTTGATCGCTTTGCGGACTTTGTTTTTCGTATTTTCCCAAGCTTTACCAGTCATCTTGTTCAGTTCTGGTGGCTTATCGGTTGAAGTCCGCAACCGCGACAAAGCACCGACTTGATCGGCTGCTACCCGCAGTAACCCGTCAGCATATTGCACCACCAAATAATCACGAGTTTCATTGTTAATGACAAGACTTTCTAGCTTGACAAATTTACCGACACCATGATTTCTGTGAACGACATAATCTCCTGGACGCAGCTTGTTAGGATCAACTTGCTTAGAAGTCGCTTTTCGGCGCTTGCGGATATAACTGGGAGTCGCAAGGGAGTGCTGCCCAAAAAATTCTCGATCAGTAATGACAACCAGCCTGTATGTTGGCAGGATAAAACCTTCTAATTCAGCTAAACCGGAATATTTGAGTGCGACTGGAGTGTGACTACTTTGTAACTTTTCAATCGCCAGATAGTCACGGGGGTTAGGGATGAACTGGGCGGGACAGTCATGTTCCTGCAATAAGGAAACAGAACGCGAAGGCTGGGCAGAAAGCAACCAGATAGAAAATTTGCGATCGCGTTCCAGTCGCAGTTTTTCGGCAATTTTGGCAAATTGGTGTGGCGTAACTGGTACTGAACGACTAGCGAGGTTAATGCTGCGACTGACAGATAAATCATCTGCTCCATTATCCGTCGCCAGTTCTGACAAGTACAGTTTTTTTAATTCCGCCAAGGAAGCCAGACACTCATCAAACGAACGATGAATTTTCGGCAATGTTGAGGCGATCGTTGTATCTTCATCCTCACTCAGCATTCTCCACTGTTCTTCAGCATTCTCCACCCAGCGATCGCTATGAGCATGGGATTGTTCTGGCTCATCAATAGCAATCAGGGTGTTTTCTGGTAAGTACTCTATTATAGAAGCAACTTTGTCAAAGGCTAATCCCAAAAAGCGACGACTACCCTCAAGCGTTCCTTCGTCTAAGTTCAACTCAGCACTCAACATTTTGGAGGCAGCACTATTTTTAAGTGCCTCCATCAAAATGGGAGCAAAGCTTGTCGGGGTAAGAATAAGTTGGTCAATTTTATCTAGGGCAGAACGTTGAGTTGCTGCGTCAAATTCCCGGAGCTGCTCAATTTCATCACCAAACCATTCCAATCGTACTGGTAACTCAGATGAAACTGGGAACACATCTACAATATCACCGCGCCGACTCCACTGACCTTCCATTTCCACTAGAGGCACGCGTTCGTAACCCAAATGAGTGATTTTTTCACCAAAGGCCTCTAGCGAGAATTCCATGCCGGGTTTTAGGGTAAGGCAAAAGGGTTGAAATGCCGACACTGGTGGTAGGTGAGGTTGCAGTGCTGCAACCGTGGCGACAATCGCGATTTGTCGAGGTGCTTGGTTAGTTGACTCTTGACAAATAACCAAGTCGGCGAGTACCTGCATCTGTCCCCAAATCATCTCAGTTTCCGGGTCAAATGGTTCGTAGGGTGACGCCTCGGAGGTTGGGTAAAAATGCACAGTTTGCCATCCCATCGCCTCTAATTGTGCTGTCCAGCGTCCGGCTTCTTCCAAAGTGGCACAAACCACGAACAAATTTCGTTCCTCGGTTTTAGCCAAAGCTGAGGCTACTAAACCTTTGGGTAAGCGAGGAAAGCCGTTTAAGCGCAACTCTTGTTGCCGATTTAGCTTGGAGAGCAGTTCAGTGGTAAGCGGAGATCGCCCCAAAGCACGCACAATAGAAGAAAAGGCCATACGTTGTCAAACAGATGGAAGTAAGAGCGGACAGGCAGGCTTTGTTACGCCTACTTTAACTATTGTAAAAGTGTCAAGAGTGGAAGTAGTCTTACTCTAGAGACATTAACCTTAGTACAATAATCACGGACTAAGCGCTCATATACGGTACATAAATGTGCTTTTAATAACATATAGCTGAAACAGAACTCAAATATCCCTCTCTTTTAAGTATATCTATTCAAGATAAGTAAAAAACCGTACAATATTATGAGGACTATTCTCGTGAGAAATTAGCAATTACCAACAATCATGT
>CAZZVG010000888.1:0-3625 GCA_964657295.1 Iningainema sp.
TTTTCTTTTTCCATAAATAAATTTACTTGCTCTGTACCTTTTTCATTCTGGTCAGAACAATACAATTTAGTTAAGATTGCTCGGTAGGAATTGTAAGCTTTTTTGAGACGAATACAATTTTCCCAACTATCGATATCCGGTATCATGACAATACAAAAGATTATTTTTTTCGCAATTTTATAAAACTACTTTTTCTATTGTTAGCTACAGAAAACCTAAAATCATAATTTGTTCAGAAATTTCTAAAAATCTTAATGTGAGTTGGATTATCATCAACAAGTAAAAGGTTTCCAGTTGATTAGATATTGGATATTTTCATAATGTATGCGGCTTTACAAAATTTGGCGATCGCTTTATCAAATTATTCAAATAATGTTAATCCCTGGTTAGCAAATAGATATATTTTTTAGCATATTTTTCTGTGACATGAGCTTGCTGCCTTTCAACTACGATGGCTGAGTGTTCTCTACCTCTATAGTTCCCAAATAGGTTCAAGATATTAACGTAGTTACAAGTTATTTTGTGCTAGTAATCGGTAATGGGGAAGATCATTATTAGAAAGGAAGCCAAAATTAATTATGCGTTCCCCAAAACCCTTCATTTCTCCCTTTCGTCTTCCCCCCTTACCAACAAATTAAATTTTTTCCATCAGAGTCTTAGCCTGTTGAGTGATGGCGTGCCAGTCCCCAGCTTTGACAAACTTTTCGGGAAATAACTGACTGCTTAAACCAATGGCGATCGCCCCGGCTTGTAAAAATTCCTTGGCGTTTTCCAAGGTGACGCCGCCTGTGGGAATCAAGGGAATATTACCTAATGGTCCTTGTATACTTTTGATATAATTAACACCTCCCACTGCTTCCACGGGAAACACCTTCACACAACTAGCTCCACTAGTCCAAGCGGTGACAATTTCTGTGGGTGAAAGCGCTCCTGGGATGATGGGTATATTGAGTTTAGCAGCAGCTTGAATCATCAACGGATCTACGTGGGGAGTAAAGAGAAATTGCGCTCCAGATTCGATAGCTGTTTGCATCTGCGGTAAATTTAACAAAGTACCCGTGCCGATCATACTATCGGGTAATTCTAGACGTAATTGCGCGATTAATTCCGCAGAGCGATCGCTGTTCCAAGTAATTTCAATTAACTGTATTCCTCCAGATGCCACAGCTAAAGCCATTTGGTATGCTAATGACATATCTGAAGCGCGAATCACTGCGATCGTTCGGTGTTGTTGCAGTTTTGATAACCAAAGTTGACCAGACATTTCTCAGTATTTCCCAAACATTTCTATTATTGTTATGGTTATTGTGCATTACAAGCGGGCAATGAGTCATGAAATATAGAAGAATCCCCAATCCCTGATTCTCTATTGCCAATTTTTACTTACGTGCCCAAGCTCTACCGGTGTTACTATGTAACACCGTATTGTTGCATAATATTTTCTTATTTGTCTGTATAAATTATACAAAGTAAGTGTAAGCTAGATTAGCTTGTTTTTAACTAAGTACAAATGAATCGGAAGCAATTGTCCTGGAAAACCATCATCAGCTTGGTAATTGTGACAACGGTTGCCACTGCTGGAAATATCCCGTGCCAAAGTCAAGCACAATCCCCACGCGGACAAGAATCAAAAACGACATCAGTCTCTAAACCTAAGCAAAACCTGCAAACCGTCCACAGTTTACAAGGACATATATGGGATGTGAAGTCTATTGCTTTTACTCCAGATGGACAAACGCTGATCAGTGGTAGTTTTGACCATACAATCAAGCTGTGGAACATAAAGACAGGAAAATTGCTCCGCACACTTGATGGACATCAAGATGGAGTGAATGCCGTCGTCATCAGTCCCGATGGACAAATGTTTGCCAGTGGGGGAGGATCGGCACAGCCCAATACCGATCAGACAATCAAGCTCTGGAATCTCAAAACAGGTAAATTGCTGAGAATTATCAAAGCTCATTCGCAAGGCATAAGTTCTCTTTGCATTAGTCCTGATGGACAAACACTTGTTAGTGCCAGTTATGACAAGACAATTAAACTTTGGAATCTCAAAACTGGGAAACTGCTAAACACCTTAATCGGTCATTCCAGTTGGGTACAGTCTGTTGCTATCAATCCTGATGGGCAGATGCTCGCTAGCGGCGGCGGTAGTCCCGATAATAATATAGATACGACTATCAAGCTTTGGAACCTAAAGACAGGAAAACTGCTCCGTACTTTGATAAAGAGTTCTAGCCCAGTGAGTTTTATCGCCTTCAGTCAAGATGGGCAAACCCTTGTGGGTGGTTCAGATGTTTCCATTAACGTTTGGAACATAAATACAGATAAGCTTCACACATTTACAGTATCTTCCCTTGGCGATGTCACTTCAACGGCTCTCAGCCCGGATGGGCAGTTCCTTGTCACTACTGCTTTAGATAGTTCAATTAAATTGTGGAATTTGCGTACCGGAACACTCCATAAAATCCTGGTTGCACCTCCCAACAACAACCCAAATTTTGACCGTCTATATCCTAGTAGCACCGTTTTTAGTCCTGATGGCAAAACCCTTGCCATTGGTCATGGAGGTGGTGCAGCTTTAGCCAATTTTCCTATTGATATTCAGCCAGTTTCTTTCTAGTACAAAGAATCAGGAGACAAAAATATTTGCATAGCGTGAATTTGAATCTGTTTATTTCCACCACCGTGTTCTATAGCATTTCTCAGTTGAGTCACATACAAATATGTTAAATTTAGAAGAGTTGAGAGCAAGGTGCATTTAATGAAAGCTTACTCAAATGACTTACGTAAAAAAATTATCGTTGCTTATATTGAGCGGGATGGTTCCTATCGAGAGTTAGCGTTAAAGTTTGGGGTTAGTGTAAGTTTTGTACAGACATTAATTAATCGTTATCAAGATTTAGGAAGAATTGAACCATTACCGCATGGAGGCGGTCAGAAAGCGAAAATTAATGATAAACAATCGGAAATATTAAAAAAACTTGTAGCGGATAATAATGATGCCACTCTTGAAGAGTTATGTAAATTATTTGAGTCTCTCACCCAGATAAAAGTTAGCCGAGCAACAATGGGAAGAATGTTGCAAAAGCTGGAATTGAGACGAAAAAAACTCTTCAAGTAGTCCGCGACTTCATTTTGTCACACCTCAAACAAAATGTGGGCTAGATGCACATTTTGTTATTTCTGTCAATGCTTAAGTTCTAATTTTAACACTTTTTCTTCTATGAGTGCCCTCTACCCTTAGGAACGTTCTTAACCGAAGGGCTGATCATTAAAATTTAGACTATTGGCTGATAAATAATTATTTTAATTAAGTCGCCAGCTAGATGAAACTAAATAAAGTTACTTATAAACTTGTAGTTGCTTTTAAAAAATTGGTAGTTATATGCCTCTCCACAGACTTGCAGACTTTGATCCAAGCTACAAAGAAACTTTCGGCGGTGATGATATTAAGGCTTTAAATGTCTACACTGAAGGGGAACAGAAAGTAGGTTCAGTTGCCGATGTACTTGTCGATCCAGATGGTCGCTTTCGCTATGTAGTGGTTGATACGCAGTACGACTCTCTTGGTAAAAAAATCTTACTACCGATTGGTTTATCTCGCATAGATTACAATACTAAG
>CAZZVG010000889.1:0-1797 GCA_964657295.1 Iningainema sp.
TAGAAAAAGTTAAAGAAGTTATTCGGAAAAGAGTAAGATTGAATGAAATATTACTTCCATTGGAAAAGGGAATTTTTGAGAATCCTAATACTCTAGAGAGATTATGTCTAATGAGTGGGGGACATATAAGAAATTTAATGTTACTATCTCAAGATGCAATTGGCAGAACTCAAGAACTACCAATTACTGAACATTCAGTAAGACGAGCAATTACTCAAGCTAGAGACACTTACCGCCGGACAGTAGAAAATCATCAATGGTGCTTGTTAGCAGAAATATCTCGCTCAAAGCGGATCATTAATGATGACCAATATCGAAATTTGATGTACAATCGTTGTTTACTGGAATACCGTTATTTAGATGAAGAAGGAGAAATGCAACGTTGGTACGATATACACCCCTTAATTCAAGGAATTCCTGAATTTAAAGAAGCTGTATTAAAACTCTCATGAACTCAGACTCAAGCGATTGGGATAATGATTTGCCTTCTGAACCAGAAGAAGTTTATCAAGACTTATTACTCACATTGAAAAGAAAATCAGGATTTGGTTTATTTTTCGTGCAATGCACATCTCCAAAAGCTGACTATTTGATTAACCAGCTTCCAAAAGATATTATAGAAAAAAAATTGAAGTCCTAAATTTAATAGAGCTAATTGATAATTTGTATCGACGAGTGGCAGAGTTTATTCAAGGAAAGCATATTGATATTCTATTGATTAGAGGATTGGAATATTCTTTATACAAATATGAAAAAAGAAATTTTGGGGAGATCACTGGAGGACAATTTAGTAATCTAACAAGTGTACCGCCAATATTAAATCATTTAAATCAGCAAAGAGAAAGATTTAGAGATGATTTTTCAATCTGTTTTGTGTTCTTAGTAAAGTCATTTTCTATTAGTTATTTAATTCACCGTGCTCCTGATTTCTTTGACTGGCGTTCTGGTGTTTTTGAACTAGCCATAGAACCAGAAGTCGTAAAAGAAGAAACAGAACGAATCCTGTTAGAAGGAAATTATGAGAAATACTTGAAATTATCCCCAGAAGAAAAAATCGAAAAAATTGTAGAAATTCAAGATTTATTAGCAGAGAAACATCAAGCAGGTGAACGAAAAAGTGATATACTATCTGAATTAGGGCTGATATTAATTAGTGTTAAAGAGTATGAGGGATCAGTTGTTTCCTACGACCAATCTCTCAAATTTAAACCAGATGATCATGATGCGTGGTATAACCGGGGCTTTGCACTCGATGAATTAAAACGCTACGAAGATGCGATCGCTTCCTACGACCAAGCTCTCAAATTTAAACCAGATGATCATCAAGCGTGGTATAATCGGGGCATTGCACTGGGGCAATTAGAACGCTACGATGATGCGATCGCTTCCTACGACCAAGCTCTCAAATTTAAACCAGATTATGAATTGGCGATCCAGGGCAAACGTATCTTAGTTAGTCTTGACAAAAACTTTGATTAATGGATCAGCACTTATAATTTTAAGGTTTTAGCTGGTTGATCCAAAGGGATGCCTATGGAGTCAAAACCAGCTTCGGAATTTCAATACCAACGCCCACTACCACGGTGAGAACCGTCGTCATCAATGAAGTTGCTCATCATATGCTTAAAGCCTGTAAATGATTTACTTGTACCCGGCTTACGCAGAGAGTTGATGGTTATCGCATCCAAGAGAAAACACGCTTAATTTTGAATGTGCTATGCCTTAGGCAACGGATGTGCGCCGTATCGCCTTGGGCAACCACGCAGTGGTAATGAACCACACCATTGGTGGGGGCGA
>CAZZVG010000889.1:1807-3621 GCA_964657295.1 Iningainema sp.
AACGGCCGTTCGCCCCTACGTGATTTCGGGAAATGTCTAATTATGTTGATACCTGACGGTTTAGGACGATTTTTTTATCGACCAATTGGGACTTTTAAACCATCGAGGTAACGATAAGAGTTTAGCGGAAGGGTCTTGAATAATTTTTGCATAAACTGCCTCGTACCCATCAACCATTTGGGTAACGGTAAAGTTGTTTTCTACGTATTCTCGGCAGGTTTGGCGATTCAGTTCCAAGGCGAGTGGAATCGCTGCTGCCATTTCTTCATAGCTTTGGCAAACTATACCCGCCTTACCGTGGGCAATCACTTCTGGTACGGAACCTAAATTCATTCCAATCACTGGTGTGCCAGTCGCCATTGATTCAATCATCACCAAACCAAATGGTTCGCACCAAGTGATGGGGAATAAAGTTAGGGCTGCGTTGCCCAGCAGTTCAGCTTTTTCCTTGTGGTTAACTTCACCCAGGAATTCAATTTGCTTCCCATCAATATGAGGGGCAATCTCTTGTTCAAAGAATTTAGTATCTACAACATCAACCTTTCCTGCCATCTTCAAGCGCCAACCTGTTTGCTTGGCAATGGCGATGGCATGTTGTGGTCCTTTTTCTTCTGAAAAGCGGCCTAAGAATGCCAAATATGGTGGTTCCGTTGGCTGTGAGACAAAGGGGTAAGTTTCCACCTGGATGCCGTTGTAAACAGTACTCGTGTAATTGAGTTCTAGTTGACGCTGTGCGTTACTGATACTGACGTATGGTTGCGTTTGATGTTGACTAAATACTTTGCTATTGTCTCTGGTAAACCTACCATGCAGCGTATGTACTGTAGGTGTTGACACCAGATTAGCAAAGGGTAATGACCAAACTCCTATGTGGGAGTGAATGATATCGAATTCCGCTGCTCTTTGGTAAACTAGGCTTGTTTCAAGCAGTTCGTACATCATATGCTCTTTAATCTCTGGGTCCAAGCGTAATGCACGAGAAGAAACTGCTTCTAAGTGAGCCAGAGTTTGTGAATCTCCTGAGGCAAACAAGGTGACATCATGACCTCTACGTACTAGTTCATCGGTCAAGAGACTCACCACAAGTTCAATTCCTCCATATGTAGGAGGTGGAACTCGTTCCCACAGGGGGGCTACTTGAGCTATTTTCATTTCTTTGTTTGGGTTCTGTCGGTAAATTGGTCCTGTTCAAAAGGTTGAGATACTTTTTCGCAGAGTTTATACCTCCGTTGCTGAAGTTCAAATTAACTTAAGTTGCTACAAACAACACGATCTTAGTTAACTTTAACCTTTAAGCAGCTCCTCCGAATTTACATTGACCACGGCTACAATTAAAAGACCAACTAGAAAAAACACAAAATTGATGGATTAAGCGAGTTTTAACGCACCATTTTCAAGATTTTTGGTGCATTAGGGGCACGCTACAACATCATAAATTTTACCTTTTTTTCTATCGATATGTTTATAGCTACGCCATATAACTATAGGATGATTCTGTCATCCAAAACATCTATCTTTCGACATAAGTTTAAATTCTCTTTCCAAGAAAAATAGTTCTCTGCTCAGATTCCCGACTTCTTTAAGAAGTCGGGAATCTTATGTTAATATGTTGATTGACCAATCAATTAAGTAACTTTATGCCTCCACGCGATGAGCAAGGATTTGAAGGTCGGCGACAGCAGATTATTGATGGGGCATTGCAGGTGTTTGCTAGCAAGGGCTTTGATTCGGCGACTAACAAAGATATTGCCGGTGCATCGGGAATTGGTTCACCTGGTCTGATCTATCACTACTTTAAAGATAAATACGACTTG
>CAZZVG010000890.1:0-3620 GCA_964657295.1 Iningainema sp.
CAGCGGATCGCAGTGATAGCTTTAGCGATGCTGCTAGCAGTCCTTTTGGGCTTTTTTGCTGTTCGCATCCTGAGAGACTCCGATCCCTACTTGCAAAGCGTTCTATCACTTAGAGGAGATCCAATTCAAGGACATGCTATCTTTCAAATCAATTGTGCTGATTGTCATGGCTTTGAAGCAGACGGACTCGTAGGCCCCAGCTTGCAAGCCATTTCCAAGCGCAAGTCACGTTATGGTATAATTCATCAAGTCACTAGTGGAGAAACGCCTCCAATGCCGAAATTTCAGCCAAATTACCAAGAAATGGCCGATCTCCTCAGCTTTTTAGAAAAACTCTAGGGTGAGGGAATGGGTAATCGGTAATCGGTAATGGCACCTTAAGAATTTTAGCTCCTGTCTCCTCCCTCAACTAAACTGCCGTGCATCAGATCGGGCATAGCGACGTTCGATTGCTAATTTAACATTGGTATAACTTCTTTACAAAACTTTTAGGCAATTATCCGGATTTAGCAAATTCCTCTAGATCAGGTGTTTAGAACGAACTCAGCTTACACCCCTCTGTTCTGCATTTTTAAGAGGGCTTCCATAAATGCCTTCTGCCTTTATCATAGCTGCCTTGCCGCCAAGGGCGGCGTGACCTACTCATCCCCAAGAAATAAGATCAAGAAGATAGGTAATTTTGTCCGACGATTCAATGCGGGAAATCCCAGATCAACTAAACTGCCGTGCATAGGATCGGGCATAGCGGCGTTCGAGTGCTAACAATTCCTGGTGAGTTCCCGATTCAACTATCTGTCCTTGTTCTAAAACTAAAATCCGATCGCATCGCCTGACTGTACTGAGACGATGAGCAATAATAAATACAGTTCGTTGGTGCATAAGTCTTTCTAAAGCCTCCTGTACCAAAGCTTCCGACTCGGAATCTAGTGCGGATGTGGCTTCATCGAGAATTAAAATTCTTGGGTTAAGTAAGACAGCACGGGCGATCGCAATTCTTTGCCTTTGCCCACCCGATAAATTTACCCCTCTCTCTCCCACCCAAGTGTAATAACCATCTGGTAGTTGAGTAATAAATAGATCCGCGTTGGCAATTTTCGCCGCTTTCTCGACAGCTTCCAGATCAAAGGAGTCTTGTCCAAAAGCAATATTTTGAGCAATTGTCCCAGAAAACATTGTCGTTTCTTGGGGAACAATGCCAATTTGTCGTCGCAAACTGTCAAGTTTTACATCACGGATGTTTACACCGTCAATGAAAATGTCACCACTGGAGTCATAAAAACGGGGTAGGAGATTGACGAAAGTTGTTTTCCCAGCACCAGAAGCACCAACGAGTGCGATCGCTTCTCCAGGTAATGCTAACAAATTGATATCTTTTAAAACTGGTTCACCAGGTTTGTAAGCAAAGGAGACATGACGGTATTCAACTTTACCTGTAACAGCAGGAAGGGCGATCGCGTCTGGTTTTTCTTCCACCGTTGGTTTGATTGCCAATAACTCAAAAACGCGGTCAACAGAAGCTTCACCCTGCTTAAACTCGTTATAATTATTTGTTGTATGACCAATAGGATCGATTAATAGCGCCGCAGCTGCAAGGTAGCTGAAAAACTCAGTCACCGTCAAGTTATGTTTTTGAATTTGCCAGACTCCCACTAATAAGAGTGATAATGCACTTAAAGCTTCGAGAAATCCGACAATTGGAATTTGAATTGCTTTTATTCGTTCAGTTAAATATTTTGCTTGCAGACTGCGTTCGGCTTCACGGCTAAATCTGGCAATTTCATAATTTTCTGCGGCAAAAGCTTGCACCAGTCGGATACCGCCAAAGACCTCGGTGAGAATAGCTGACAAATTCGAGACGCGATTTTGACTTTTTAAAGATAACTTGCGTAACCGTTCGCCGAACCAGCCAATTAAAATACCCATTAGTGGTGCAACAATAACCGTCGCCAGCGTCAGTTGCCAATTCAAGCAGATCATATAGATAGGAATTGCCACCAACTGCAAAACACAGGGGACAAAATCGTGGAAGAGTTTATTCACCACTTCTCCAACACGATCAACATCTTCAGTCAGGCGGTAAGATAAATCACCTGCTTTTGCTGTTTCAAAATAGCTGAGGTTAAGTTTTTGCAGGTGGGCGTAAACTTGCTTGCGGAGTGCTAATGCAACTTGTAAAGCAGCTTTTGCCATGTAGATATCTTGTACAGACTGAAAAAAACCGCGAACAAGAAACACTCCTGCAAGAAAAAACGCAAGTTGGGCTATTGCCATCACATTACCCCTTCCAAAGGGAGTTGCCAATTTCCCTGCAAGCTCGATCAAAGCTAATGTTGCCAGCACATAACCCAAGATGCCAATTAACCCCTTAACGATTGTTTGCCACTGGGGTTGGATATAAGGTAGAAGTTGCCAATAATTAGATCGCGTTTTCAAGCTGTCACGTCCACAATCATATTTTTCTTCTTTTGACGCTCTGAGCTTGAATGCTGTTTCGGAAAGTCGCAGCGTCTTATATGTAGTACACCCTTACGTTTTCACGTGAAGTATCCAGGAGAGAGTATTCTTTCCCAGCAGCTTCACAATAAAAAGCGCGAATCATCTTTCGCTCAATGCTTACTGGATCTATTCTCTTGAATTATATGAATAATGGATGGAAGTAAAGAAACGACAATAATTAATACAATAATCGGTAACAAATACTTATCTAGTTGTTCTGCTGGTACAGATTTACCTAAGAAAAATCCTAATAGGGTGATACCAACAGTCCAAAGAAAGCCACCTATTAAGTTGTAAAACATAAATGTTCGATACCGCATAGCACCAATGCCTGCGATAATTGGTGCGAAAGTGCGAATTATTGGCGTAAAACGTGCTATGACAATCGTTTTATTACCATGCTTTTGATAAAAATTTTGGGTTTTTTCCAAATTTTTCTTCTTAAATAACCATGAATCGTCTTTCTGAAATAATCTACGCCCCAATTTGTAACCAGTCGCGTAGCCTACATTATCGCCTAAGACGGCACAAACAAAAGCACCAAATATCAAAACTACAATGTTAAGTGAGGATTGGGGAAGAGATGCAACAAATCCAGCTAAAAACAATAAACTATCTCCAGGCAGAAAAAAACCTATGAGTAATCCTGATTCAGCAAAGACTATAGCCCAAACAGGCCAGTAACCATATAAGTTAATTATATTTCGGAGTTTTTCAAGGTCAATCAGTTCTCGGAGATCAAAATGCATAGAAGATCCTTGTTATGGGAAAAATGAACAAGTAAGAATTCAGAATATCCTCATTGGTAAATCTCGAAGGAGGATTAACGTAATTCATGATTGAATAATATCCCTACACCCTTAGCGAAATACAACCCTCTTTTTCAGAGACAAACTGGAGTGGAAGTATAGCTAAATCCTTTACTTGGTCAATCTTGATAAAATATAGAGGAAAATACAATTTATTTAAATTTAGTTCACACAAAATTCACAAGGACTATCAAAATTTGAAATTTCGGTGTTTTTATCTCTTGAGGGAGCCTGTTATTCTTTGTCGCTTTCTGCCTATCTCTTGTCTGGCGTAGAAGAACGCGAAAAAGTTTACAAAGAAAGGCAGAGGGCAGA
>CAZZVG010000891.1:0-3619 GCA_964657295.1 Iningainema sp.
TCATCCGTGGTTTAAAAACGCACGGTTTCCACACATATCGGAGTTTTTTAGATGATAGGAGAGACTCGTGGCTGAAGCTATTGAGATCTATGATGAGCGCCTGCGAAAACTTCTGCTTCCGGGGGCACAACTCCAGAAAATAGCCGAGTGCGCAGTTCATAGCGAGGGTCCAGTTTATTTTCACGAAGATGATAGCATTGTTTGGAGTGATGCTCACGATAACCGCCTGTTGCGTTGGAGTGCTAGTGATGGAGTAAGTGTCCTGCGAAACCCTTCCGACTATCAAAGTGGAAATTACCGCGACTTGGAGGGGCGTCTTGTCTCGTGTTCGAGCGGGAAACGTGCTATAATAAGGCGCGAGTCAGATGGTGAGTGGAAGATTTTAGTTGATCGTTACCAAGGCAAGCGCCTCAACAGCCCGAACGATCTCGTAGTCAAGCGAGATGGTACAATCTGGTTTACAGATCCGAACTACGGTATTACCGAACCTAATCAAGGATACGGTGGTGAGCAGGAGCAAGCTGGATGTTTTGTCTATCGGTTCGATCCGGTGAGTGGTGAGATCGATGCTGTTGTGACAGACATGGTGCGTCCCAACGGACTCACCTTCAGTCCAGACGAACGCCTGCTGTATGTTGCAGATACGGCAGCTTTCAATATACCTCAAGGACCTCATCACATCCGCGTCTATGAGGTTGTAGATGGTCGGCAAGTTACGAATGGTCGCGTATTTGCAGTCATCGATCCCGGTCAACCTGACGGGTTGCGTGTAGATGAATATGGTAACATTTTTGCTACCTCCCAAGATAGCGTGCAGGTGTATGCATCCGATGGCACTCGCCTGGGAAAAATCTTGGTACCGGAGACAAGCGCCAACCTCACGTTTGGTGGACCACAACGCGATCGCCTCTTGATCGCAGCTGGCAAATCCTTGTATGCTATCGACCTGAACACCCGTGGTGTACAAAAGCCTTAATCAAATCAGTTAACAATGTATGATTTATAAATTTGCTATTGGCTTTGCGATCGCCTTTTTATTAGGTTCATTTAATCTCCCATTCGGTCCGTCCCTGCTGAGTTCACTCTCAGATATCTTTCCTAATGGACTCCAAGGTCTAGTACTTTTACTGTTAAGATTGAGTGTAGGAGTATTGTTTTTGCTACACGGCTACCCCAAGATGACCCATCTTCGACTGTGGGCTGATGGTCTAAAAATGCCGATCTTTCTTTGCTTTTTGTCAGCACTGTCTATGTTGGGCGGGGGAATTTGCTTGATGGTGGGATTTCTGACATTAGTAGCGAGTGTCGCAATTTTTGGCTCGATGGCATTTGCCATGTTTTTAGAAATCTCCCAAGGTTTGCCTTTCGTAGCACAAGATCCGTACTTAATTCCTGAAGGAGAGTATAAAGGTCCTTTGGGAGTAGGCGAACCGCCAAGTTGGGAAAAGGCGTTTATGTACTGTATTATGTTGATTGCGATCGCAGTTTTAGGGCCTGGCGCGTATTCGCTAGATGCTCTCATTTTTGGACGTTGATCGCAGGTGAAACGAGCGTTTGGTAGATAACTAGCCTTTGATTATGCCAACTAAAATGTTTATAAGTTCCGTTAACTCTTCTGGAACTCGATAGAGTTTTAAGTCTTCTATTATTTTTTTTTCTGATCGTTTATATAGACCAAATCGCCAATCCTCTCCAGTGGTTACGGCTCCAAATAAAATTGGTTGCTCTGATTTTGTCCACTGGTCAAGCGCAATCAATTCCACTGCTAATTGTGTAAAACCTCTGCTTAAATCAGCTTGTTTAGCTTTTATTACTAACAATCCTTGCCCCTTACTAATATAGTAGTCGAAACTCTCTTTGAGTTGTTCGTTAATTCTGACAGGATACTCAATATTTAATTGGGTTTCTGTCATATCACATACTTCTAATAATATCGGAGCGATTATTGTTTGTTTGCGTGCATCTTCACTCAGTAATTTAACCCGTCTTAAATTGCGTTCAATGATTAGACGTAATGCTTCAATTTTGTTTAAGTTACATTCAAATTTAGGTAATTGTAGTCTTTCTCTTTCATAGTCACATCCTAGTTCTGCTAAAATATCTTCTGGAGAAAAAGATAAGTCAAAATATCGGCTAAATGTATAGCTTTGCTCGGGCTGTAAAATTCGTGGACGATTCATAAAATTAAAGGTTATTGATTAATTAGAGGATAATGTTTTGCTAAAAACTCTTGGGCTGAGGTGCCATCGCTCATCACTCCATCCAAAGTAGCAGCCAGGATGTCATCGAGCATTAATTTATACCGTGGTCCTGGTTGGTACCCTAGTTTCCTTAAGTCGTTGCCATTCAGGAGAGGCTGTACTCTTGACCATACTGTTAAATATTGCCAAATCTGATGTCTAATTGCTCGCGAACTTTGCACAGCAATTAAAATCAGCATTGCCAATTCGTACTGCCGCAGCAACTGTACAACTTGACTGGGACGAATTTGTTCTACACTCACCCCGCTTCCAACACCCATCTGCGGAGATGGGCTGGGGGTGAAGTTATTGACATTATCTACAGATTGTGCTAGAGCATCCAACCTAGTGATGCTATCTTCTGATAATTGGAGATTCCTTGCCACATTTGCCCGATATTCTGGTGCTAGGTGGGCGATTAAAGCTTCTAAGCGCATTTGCCAGTGGATCAGGGTTGGCTGAGTGTCAAATCGCCGCAAACAACGCTCTAATAGATGTAGTTGCCGGAGGAGTTCCCCATCAAGAGTGAGGGTAGGATGGATGCACTGCAATGCTTCCAAGTTATCGAGTAATTGTAGCGCAGCTTTCCAATAGGGGACTTCTAGAATGTGTTTCAATTCTGCTTTGAGTCGGGTTTGCAGTGCGGGTGCTTTGCTGTTTTCTTTGACTGTGCGATCGTAAACACCGCTGTTGATGGCATAACGGATGTAGCTTTCTGTTTGGGCTTCCAATTGAAACCCTAATCGCACCGCAAAGCGGACACCGCGATAAATGCGGGTAGGATCTTCGATAAAGCTATTGGCATGTAACACCCGAATGTGCTTTGCTTGTAAATCCAGCAACCCGCCAAAGAAATCGAGCAACGTTCCGGGACGAGGATGCGTCAGCCGCAATGCCATAGCATTGATGGTAAAATCTCTTCGATATAAATCTTGACAAATGGAACTCGCCTCGACTTCCGGATTTGCTGCTGGGTAAGGATAAAATTCTGTTCTCGCAGTGGCAATATCAACCCACAAAGATTCTAGTTTCGGATCATTGTGCCACAGCAAAGCCGCAGTTTGAAAAGCTCCGTGAATTTCCAAGCGTGCTTCTGGATGAATTTGCTGAAGTGCCTTTGCCAATTCCACACCAGCACCGACATCTGCAGCTTTGTGAAAGCCATCAACCACTAAGTCAAGATCTTGAATCATCAAGCTGCCTGTTGCTTTAGCTAAGAGTAAGTCACGCACTCCTCCACCAACAAGATACAAATGCCAACCTCGTTTTTGAGCCTCCAGCGATGCTAGTGTTAACAATTCCCATAATTGAGGTGCAAGGCGCGATTGCAATTCATTCAATGTCGGAAACTTGATCTCCCCCCCTCTCCCTCTCCCCCC
>CAZZVG010000892.1:0-3619 GCA_964657295.1 Iningainema sp.
TTGACTTGGAGCGTTCGCGCAGCGTCTCCCCTTGGGAGAAGCGACTGACCTGTTGGTGTTGAATCCAAGACAGGCTTTTTACTTCAATAGCACCAGGCACTGCATAGTCTAGATCGACCATCTCATCGTAAACCGCTTTGGGAATGATGATGTTGCTGTAAAGTTGTTGCAACAGGTTTAGTTGTCTAACAGCAGCAAGGTTAGTGATTGGTGAAGTGTCGCAAACAACAATCACAGTCTACCCATTTCCCGTAGAGTTTTCAGATCAGCCTCAAACTCTTCAACATCATAATGAATACAAATTCCGCGACTAGAAATTTCGCGTTGAAACTCAACTCAATTCATTCCTGCTAGGCGACGCGCTTTCCCAATGCTGATTTTTTCCTGTTGGAACAACATAATCGCAATTTCTAGCTTTAATTCAGCTTCGGAAATTCCAGCTGCAGTAAGAATGTCATCGGGAATAACTACACTCATTGTGTTTTATTTAAATAAAGTTTACTATTTTCAGCTTAGACAATGTTTGTGAATCTCATAAATAAACAGACCATATTAATGGGAGAAGAAATCGTGCTGTACTATACTGCTTCTATATACTATTTTTATTGAGAGGTAAAAAATGCTCGGTTGGATATATATGATTTTAGCAATCCTTCTAGAAGTAGCAGGCACTACTTGTATGAAATTCTCAGAAGGTTACACTAAAGTGTGGCCCTCAATTTTCATATTCGTCTTCTATGCTCTTTGTTTTAGCGTATTTACGCTCGCTCTAAAAACAATAGAACTAAGTACTGCTTATGCAATATGGTCTGGGTTAGGAACAGTCTTGATAGTATCTATAGGGATTTTGTGGTTTCAGGAGTCAGTAAATCTCATCAAAATATTATCAATGGTACTGATAATCATAGGAGTCGTTGGTCTGCAACTAAATCATGAAACCATCGCCGACGAGGGCAAAGGAATTTTGAAGACTGAAAATGCTAGTTTGAACAACTTTGAAACTACACAGCCGATAAAAACACAAGGTATACTTCCCTCTTCCTCTGACAGTGCTTTGATCATGCCGGAAATGTCAGTAGAAGACCCAGAAATTGAAAAGTTGCCAATTAACCGAGTAGAATTGTCAAGTCCACATTCCGCCCTTTAAACTAGCACATAGGATAATTTCTACAGGCGAACATTAGTGACAGGCTAACGGTGAAACTTCAACATTACCTCACAATATCGAAGTAGGAAGCCCACAAGTAGGAGGGTAACTCAGGCACCCTCCTGCGTCCTTCAGGTGTGGGAGGAATACGACGCACCTTTAGGTGCAGTCAAGGTTTCTAGCCCATTGCTCAACCAATTCGCTAGCACTTAATCCGTGTTTCTTAGCACACATCTTTATTTTGTTCCAGGAAGTTGGAGTTAAAAACACATTCTTGCTTGATTTTAGTTCATCATGCAAAGCAGGCTGATTTTTCATTCTCTTTTTCCCTTTTATCTTCGTTATTTCGCTTGACATTTTTAGCACCTACCTCTATACTAGAAGTATAGCACATAAGATATTAAGGAAAATAAAAGTGCAAATTCGATAGAATTTCAAACTGTTGCCTAACCAATCACAGGAGGCAACTCTTGAAGATTGGTTAGTAACGTTGCGAAAGCATCGAAACTACGCACTAAGAGAACGCATTCAAGGTTTTGAATTTAACAATAAAGACAACGAGTCTTCTATCATTTATGTCTATGGGTCATATTGTGATTTAGAGTTGAGAATTGAATACGGTGCTTGTTGTCCCCTTACTTGTCCAGTACTAAAGCATGGCGTTGTTCCGCAAGACTTGAATCTTGCCTTTAAAAATACCAAGGTTAAGGACAAGGAAACAAAAGAAGTTATTGATACTGTTTTTAAGTGGGATTCAGCGTCTGGTATCCAGATGAAAGTTACAACACAATTAAGAAAATCTCTAAACAGTTTTGCAATAATCGATTCCGATGTTTTACAACGCAATATAGCCAATCTTGATACAGCTTATTCAAACTTTTTTAAACGAGGTCTAGGATATCCTCAATTCATCAATCGCCTAGATTCTTTTGAATACAAGCCCGGACGTGTGCTATTGCGCCACATTAGAAAGAATTATGCAACAGCGTATCTACCAGGAATCGGGGATGTCAAGTTTCACAACAGCCGTGATTTATCTCTTATTCAAGACTTAAGAACATGCACGATTAAGCGTGAAGGTGGTAACTGGTATATCAGCATGTTAGTTGATATTCCTGATGTATTACCCGATGTCCTGCCAATTGAAAAATGTGAATCAATTGTTGGCATTGACGTTGGCATAAACAAGTTAGTCGCTCTGTCTGATGGTAGCTTCCAAGAGAATAAAAGAATTACGACTAATAAAAAGACAGCACGTCGTATGGAGATACGTCAGCGTGCTATCAGCCGTAAGCGAAAAGGTTCATTGAATAGAATCAAAGCTGTCAAGAAACTTGCCAAACAAAAGCATAAACAAACTCAATACAGAAACGGGTATAACTGGCAAGTAGCATCAACCATTGTTAAAACTGCTGATGCTGTTGCACGCGAAGACTTGAAAATCAAAAATATGGTCAAGCGTGCTAAACCGTCTCGTGATGGTAAAGGTGGTTTTAAACGCAATGGTGCCAGCCAGAAAACAGGATTGAACCGAGTTATAATAGATGCTGGTTGGGGTGATATCTTCAACAAAATTGCTTGGCTTGCTCTTAAAGGGGGTAAACCAGTAGTGCCAGTCCCAGCAAAACATACTTCTCTTGAATGCCCTAAATGCGGTTATATTGATAAAGCTAACCGTGAGGGTGAAAAGTTTGTCTGCACCGTGTGTGAACATACGGATCATGCAGATACAAAAGCTTCTAGAACGATTGCTAGAAGAGTGGGACTTGTCTTCCACAAAATAAAAAAGACACTACCTGCGGACTGCGGGAAAGTTACGCCTCGGAAGTTATCAGCGCCTGAGTGTGCTGAGTCCAGGAACCATGCCTATGGGCAGAACATTCAGTTGTCCCTTTTTGAAACTACTGAATCTCTGCCGACAATCGGATATTTGAGAGATACGGCGGAACCTCTTAAAGAATCCCATCGCCTTTAGGCATGGGAGTGTCAATGTAGTTTAAGGTGTGAGAATGATGTACCTAGAAAACGTCAAAAAACAACTGATAGAACTGCAAATCGTATCACCGGATCAACTGTTGGGCTGTACGCTAGATGAAATTATAGGGCTTGAACAACAGATGGAGATTTCTCTGCCTGCCGCCTATAAAGAGTTTCTCCTGTTGATGGGGCATAGTGCTAGTAAATTCTTGCAGGGTTCAGACTGTTTTTTTCAACACCTCCCCTATTTGCGAGAATGGGCTTGTGAGTTATTACAAGAAAATAAATTTCCTAAAACTCTGCCAGAGGATGCCTTCGTTTTCTTCATGCACCAAGGGTATCAATTTAGCTTTTTCAGAATTTCGTCCGGAGAAGATCCGCCCACTTATTCCTACTGTGAAGGAACAAAGCTAACTTTTTTCATGAAAAGCCATGAGAAATGTAACCGTTCAGGGGGGGAGCGCCCTTGAAAATACCCATTGCTTGATTAATCGG
>CAZZVG010000893.1:0-3613 GCA_964657295.1 Iningainema sp.
AGGTAAATTATGATCTGGATGGGAAAAATCCGAGGCAGGTGTCAAGTTGAATACCACACCAAGATTTTCCCTAATCATCTGTCCGATTGGCATACTCGTCTTTTCTGCCACTGTGATGTTACTACTCCAAGACTGCACATCGTATGCAGTCACGCCAGTCTTTGTCAATCTGGTTTTGAAGCTATTGCTATCAGCCGCAAAAAGTTGTGTTTCCGGCTTATTTGCCAAGGTTCCACTTGGGGTGGACATCTCCAAATTTGGAGAGGCAAAAAGCTGTACTTCCGAGACTTTTGCAGTATCAGCCCAACTAGGTTGAGTCGTTAACACCACGGCTGTTACACTAGGTAAGAAGCTGTAAAATAATTGCTGTCCTTTCACCGATCCCCTCACACGAAAATCAGGCAGTATAAACCGTTTTCTCACGCCTAGACTATATCACGATGCTAGCTCGAGAAATCTGAACTCTGCTTATCTTGAAAGCCTTGGACAATCCGAGACAGTTCCGCCTTTTCATCGATACTAACGCGGGTTGGAGCACCACTGACGATTCGTTCGTAATTACGGAAAGAATCTTTAATTTCCGGACCATCTTCAGTAATCCTATATTCACGGATACCCTTATCATGCCAGGAACCCCGCATTTTAAACACATTAATTGCTCGCTCCATTTCCCCACGAATTTCTACATACTGCAACATGATAATTGTGTCGGTAATTGTAGAAATATGAGAGTCTGTAATTGACTGCGCTCCCATAAACATCTCAGTTGTATTGGTAAAAAAACCTGTAATTTCTTCTTGTTTGGCATAACCTGTCACACCGATAACAAACTGCCGGAAGGCATTATTGCTTACTCCTCTTGCTAGTGCTGAAAGAGAATCAATGGCAATCCGGGAGGGTTTAAAATCCGCCATTTCCGACTTAATAATTTGTAGATGATCTTCTAGCCCAGTGGATTCAGGATAAGTACAAGTTATTTTTAGCAGTCCAAGATGTTCTAGCTCCTCAAAGTTAATTCCCCAAGAGTTGGCATTGCGAGACAATTGGGCGCGTGATTCTTCATAAGCAAATAATATTGTCCGTTCACCATTCAGGCAACCGTCCTGTAGAAACTTACTGACTAATAAAGTTTTCCCAGTACCAGTTGCTCCAGTTACCAATATTATCGAATCTTTAAAAAACCCACCACCACACATTTCATCTAATGTTTTGACTCCAGAAGATACTCGCACATTAGAAGAACGCTGAGTCAAGCGCATTGCCCCCAGTGGGAAAATATTGATTCCTTGATTGGTAATTGTGAAAGGATACTCTCCTTTCATATGAGTTGTGCCGCGTAACTTCAGGATTTCCATTGTACGACGGCGGCGTTCTCCTTCTAAAACATTGCGGACAATCACAACATTATCAGATACAAATTCTTCTACACCAAAACAGGCGACAGAACCGTATTCTTCTGTACGTTCTGTCGTAATAATAGTTGTCACATCAAGCTGTTTTAACCGTGCTACAAGCCGGAAAATTTCCCGCCGCACGACTCCTGTTGCCTCATACTGCTGAAATATCGCTGTAATTGAGTCAATAGAAACCCGTTTTGCTTTGTATTTACGAATCGCATATTGCAAGCGCTCAATAAGTGCTGAAAGATCGAAGTTACCAATTATATCTTGCCCTTCTGGATCTGGAGAAGCATCGAGAATAAATAACTTACCCTCATCAATTAAATGCTGAACATTCCAACCAAAAATACCAGCATTTTTAATAATATCAGCAGGTGATTCTTCAAAGGTAACAAAGACTCCAGGCTCATTAAAATAGCTAATTCCGCTATAAAGAAATTGCAGAGAAAATAAAGTTTTACCTGTTCCAGATGTGCCACTGACTAGTGTCGTTCTACCGTTAGGTAATCCGCCATGACTGATATCATCAAAGCCCTCTATCATAGTACGAATTTTTTCTAACCCTCCGTATATAGGTTTTTTTTCTGACTGAATTATATCTTTCCCACTCATTGTTTAACACTTTATAAACTCAAAATTAAATTTATTTATGATCTGACATTTACTATTTAAATTTATCATTTCTTAATAAAACGTTTTGTTTAATAAGAACATAAGTATCTGAACTGGAGTCATCTGCTTATTCACATTCATGTCTCCTCTTCAATTTTTTCTTCATTCAGTTCTTCATACAATAAATCTAGTCCAATCAACACTCTTTCTCTGTCTGACAGATCGCCAATAATTTTCCGAACAGGTGGTGGCAATATTTTAGATAACGTCGGTGTCGCTAATATTTTATCTTCTTCTGCTAATTGCGGGTTTTTCAGTACATCAATAACTTTCAAAGCGTAAACACCTTGAAACTCTTTATCTAAGATGTTTTTAAGTGTGTTTAAGGCTCGAACTGAGTTAGGGGTATTTCCCGCCACGTAAAGCTTCAGAACATAAGTTTTTTGGAATTCATTCATACCTGTCAGTGTAGAATCCTGTTACGTATACCTTGATTTAAAAGATTGTTTGTGGTGTGTGTAAAAGTTACCTTATTGATATTGTGAACTCTCATAAATTGTATTTATCTAGTTCGCGAACATCGATACAACTCACAGAGATGAGCCAGGATATCGATTAATGTTAGTCTGTAGTCTAAAAGTAATGCTTCATCACCCCGTCTTTCCAATTTTAGCTGTTTGGAAAATTCGTCAATGAGTTCCATATGAATTTCTATGATTTTAGGTCCAGGAACATTAGCATAAAATACTGTTTTGATAAGTTTATCAATTTTCTGTTGCCGTGTTTTGTCTGTGGTAAAGTAAGTGAGAAGAATCTGGCGGTATTCTGATTTAATCTCTTGCAACAATGCTTGCTGATCCGCTGTCGTCATTTCCTGAAAAACTGTTCGTATTCTCGCTTTGTATAGATAACTACATGGAAATCACTATTATTTCGTGTTTCATTTAACTTTTGTTACAATAGAGTGAGTCAGTACTGAGTTTTTAGTTTTCTAAATGCTAACTAGAAGTAGCACGATTGAATAATCATGAGTGAAACGGCATCGCCCAATCAGCCCGAAGAATTGGTCTGTTTGTTAGAAGAGTGCTACGTTCACGTTGGTTATTGGTTTTTATCTATCTGAATGTAGATTTTTGATTTTTTCTGCTTTATAAGATACTTAAATAAAGATAAACGATTCTTTACATCCAAATCATTATAATTCCTAAAGGTTTAAAAGATAATTTTTCGAGTCATAATTGTTTTAGCTGTATACTCATTGCCAAGCAACACGCACTAAAGTGACAGGGTTTCATACCTACACTTAAGTAAGTTGATAAGACCTATGTGTTAACTGACTGCGATCTCGGCACACAGAAATTAGGTAAACACTAATTCTGTTGCTTACCTAACCCCTTTAGGGCATGGTTAGTTTTTCAGTAGACTAAAAGCTGCTTTGTGGTAGGTTGACACAATGGTTTTTCAGTCCCAGAGACTTTTAGGTGAAAAGTTTCAGCGCCAGGAAAACAAAGAGCTTAAATGCCAGATTCAGGCATGACAAAAATGACCGATGAGAGTCAGCCCCTTCTCCCAAGGGGAGACGCTCCGCGAACGGGGAAGTC
>CAZZVG010000894.1:0-3610 GCA_964657295.1 Iningainema sp.
GGAATTGTCCCCGAATGAGAATAGAAAGAGTTGTGGCTTCGGCATTCATTGCCCACTCTTTCCTCTTGTCACCTGCTTTATGATTAGTCCATTTGACTTCTACATCCGGCGTTGAACGGGGGTTAGGAAGGGTGATAAAGTGCCCGACGAACCAACCCCAGCGACTTTCACCATCAACACTGGCATTTCCAAAAACAACTTTATGTTTCATAAAATATTACTTTTGTCAAGATAAGACTTACAGTTACTGAGAATTTTACTAATGATTTAGGACTACTATATATGTTGTTCGCCTTGTTAGGTTTCGATCCTTTGACAGGAAATTTGGTAGTCATAGCGCTGACGTTTGTTTATGTGTTTGGGCTTGTGGCACTGCTGAATTTAGGTGTGACAAAGTTCGGGATACCCCAGGATATTAGCCGTAAAATTACGCATATTGGTGCGGGTTCAGTGATTGGGTTTTTACCACTTTACAGCGATCTAGGTTGGTCAAAGTATTTAAATGTGACGATTTTTGTGGTCTGGATAGCCCTCCTTGTGCAGAAAGGGCTTTTTGCCAATCCAGAAGACGAAGCAGTAAAAACTATGACACGCACAGGTGACAAGCGCGAACTCCTGAAAGGTCCGCTTTATTTTGTGATTGTGGCAACTATTTGCGGTACGTTGTTGTATAAAAGTTTTCCTGGAATTGTCGCAATGGCTAGCTTGGGTTGGGGTGATGGGGTTGCCCCGATCATTGGTTTTCGTTACGGCAGGTGGAAGTATAAAATCTTCAGTGACAAAAGTGTGGAAGGAAGCATCTCAATGTTTATTTTTGCTTTTGCCGCCAGTGTTTTTTTTGTCTGGTTGATATTGCCTAGCGAATTGAATCTTAGCCGGATTTTACTGCTAACATTTGTTGCTACTCTTGTTGAAGGATGCAGCCCAAAAGAAGTTGATAACATTGTTATTCCGGCGGCTGTAATTGTGGCGGCAAATTTTATCTAATCTGGAAAATGGCTGATGACAATTTTGCCAAAATGTGCTGCACTTTCTAAATAGGTCAATGCTTCTTTTGCTTCGGTGAAAGAGAAAATCCGATCTACAACAGGTCGTAATTTGTGTTGAGCGATCGCCCGATTCATCGCCTCAAACATATCACGAGATCCAACATAAATGCCTTGAACTCGTACATGTTTGTGTAAGATAGAAACAGTGCTAACGTCACCTACTGTGCCGGTGAGAACACCAATGAGTGCTATTCTACCTCCATAACGAACTGCACGGAGTGATTTGGATAGTGTTCCTGCGCCACCAACTTCAACAACAAGATCTACACCTTTTTTGTCTGTCAATGCCCAAACTTTTTCTTCCCAATCTGGAACATCTTTATAGTTGATCCCGATATCTACTCCTAATTGTTGTGCTTTCTGTAATTTCTCGTCGCTGCTACTAATGAGGATGACTCGCGCTCCGAAGATTTTGGCGAATTGCAAAGCGAACAGTGAGACGCCGCCTGTTCCTTGCAAAAGTACGGTATCACCAGCTTTTAGTTGCCCTTCGACGACGAGGGCATTCCAAGCTGTCACTGCTGCACAAGGTAGTGTTGCGGCTTCTTCATTAGAGAGATGTTCCGGTACTTTGACAACACCCTGTTCATCAAATACCACGTAGGATGCCAACACACCATCAATTGCTCCTCCAAGTGCGGAGTTAGACAAATCTTGGGTTAATTCACCTGATAAGAACTTTTGCATGAAAATGCCAGCTACGCGATCACCAACTTGAACCCGCTTGACACCTTCGCCTATGGCAACAACCTCACCCACACCATCAGATAGGGGAATAATTGGTTTGAACTGTTTGGCACCATATAAGCCTTTTGTTACCAGTAAATCGCGGTAGTTCAAAGATGCTGCGTGCATTTGTACTAATACTTGTCCGGCATTGGGTTGTGGTTGCGATCGCTCTGTGAGGGTAAGAGCATCTAATCCTGGCTTATCGCTGTGAATCTCATAGACTTTCATGACTGTACTCTCTGGCGTCATCTCTACAATTTCTCCGGCTAGTAACTCCACTTGGGAGACTCATGTCAAGTATAATACTGTTATCATCATGTAGATAACATCCCAAAATTTTTTGGAGTTTAAGCCTCAGGATTCTCACTTAGCCCAGCTTCTTGTAAGGCTTTTGCTATTAAGCTTACTAAATTTAACCTTTCACCCCACTGCCTTAAGTAGTTAAAATCAAGCTTTTGGTTCTGCACCTTCAGCACACCCAAAACATCACGCCATTGTCTATCGGAAATTTGATTTCCCAAACGATACCAAATAAGCTTCTGAAGAATGATATCTTCTGCGGATGCAAACCAAGCTGAACGTTCGGGATTTTGAGAGATTACCAATTGCTGCCTTCGTTGCATTTCCAACTGTGCTAAAGGCTCTTGAGAAAGTATAAAAATATCAACTTTTATCATTGTATCGAGATGAATCACATTAAAAGACGAGCAACAATTAATTGCTTCTGTTACCATCATCTCGTCAATATAAAATTCTCCTGTCATCGCTTCTACTAAAAGCCCTACATCGTTATATTTACGACTAGGTGATGACACAATGCGGATTGATTTAGGTGCAGAACGTCTAATTGTTGCAGAACGGGATAAAGAACAAATAGCAGTAGAGGTTAAAAGTTTTCTTGCCCCTTCAGCAATATCTGAATTTCACACAGCTTTGGGGCAGTATCTTAACTACCGCGCTGTATTGCAGATGCAACAGCCCCATCGAAAGCTCTATTTGGCAGTATCTATCGATATTTACCGAAACTTTTTCCGACGGGATTTACCTCAATTAAGTATGCAAATTTATCAACTGAAACTGATTGTATTCAACCCAGTTACTGAGGTGATTGTTCAATGGATAAATTGAATCACTACCGCCAACTTATCCCCCTGGTAATTAGCCCATATACTCAAATGAAACCAAGTCATGGTGATATTCAAGTTTACACTTCCATTGATTTAGAAAACGACCATTATCAGGTTTTCCATGCTGGTTGGGATGGACATACACGAATATTCGGGGCGATCGTTCATATTGATTTAATTGCAGATAAAATCTGGATTCAGTATGACGGAACTGAGGTCGGAGTCGCAAATGATTTAGTATCATTTGGCGTACCTAAAGAAGATATTGTTTTGGCGTATCATTCACCATTTATGCGGCAGTATGATGGTTTTGCCGTGGGATAAGAGTGATATTGAGGAGTACAGGCGGGATACGTGCAAAATTGCAGAGTTTCTTATGTACAAGACCTCATACCTTCCTGTACATAAGAAAACCAATAAGAGCAAATTTGTCAAGCAGAATCACTTTCTACTTTAAGATCGGACAGATATGAGAATGGCGTGGTCTTGGGGTTGAATGTTGCGCTTTCACCATTTATGCGGCAGTGTGATGGTTTTGCTGTGGGATAAGAGTGATATTGAGGAGTACAGGCGGGATACGTGCAAAATCGCAGAGTTTCTTATGTACAAGGCTTCATATCTTCCTGTACATAAGAAAATCAATAAGAGCGAATTTGTCAAGCAGAATCACTTTCTACTTTAAGATCGGACAGATATGAGAATGGC
>CAZZVG010000895.1:0-3608 GCA_964657295.1 Iningainema sp.
TTACTTGTTCTTGTGCTAATGAAATATTTTGCCACAAGAGCCAACGACTGCCACTAGGTAACGAAGAGAGTGTGAGTTGATTTTGTGTCAGCCAAATTAAGGGATAGCTAGGGCGTGTATTCGTAGCTTCCTCTAGAGGAGTCGTTGCTGCTAAGGTTTCTTTGACAGCGCGATCGCCCTTGACTAAACCTGTTGATGCTGTCCACAATTGAACCTGCATTGAGGCGCGATGTGCGTAAAAATACAGTGAAACGGCGGCGATCGCAGCTTGTTCAAAGTCCTTCTCTTCCCAACTAGCAGCACTGTCAAGGGCGATAATAATATCTTGTCCACCGATGCTCATTTCTAAATCTCGTACCCGTAATTCTCCGTAGCGGGCACTGGTTCGCCAATGAATGAGACGCAAGGGATCTCCCGTACGGTAGGGACGAAGCGATCGCGTTAGCCCAACCGATGCTAGTTGCAAAGATTTCCCAAGAGGATTGCCTCTAAGACTGTCTTGTCGTCCCATTTGATCCACTAGAGGACAACTAGCCAGAGGTAAGACAAGGGGATAGACAATCGCCGTTGCCGCAGCAGAGTGCAAACGACGGCACCAGAACAATCCCAGAGGCGCACCAGTTCCTAGCTCAACTTTATCCCACCGATAGACACCCCGTTTCTCGGTAGGGTGGTAGTATATCCATCTATAACTCCCGCCTGTAGGAATTGTTTCTATTGACTTTTTTACTGGTTTACCTAAAACAAAGGGCAGTATATCCTCAACTTGCAGTAAACTGACAGATTGCTTTGCCCTGTTGAGGATTTCTAATTCAACTGTAAGATCGTCCCCGGCTGTCACAGGCTGGATTGGCAGGCGATTGACAACCAGACCCAAAAGCGATCGCGGCGGTAAGACAGCTGCTACACTCAGAAGGGCAAAACTCACGCCACTGATCACATACAGCCAGCCAGCCATCGTATTGATGCCGGCTCCTAAAAAACAAATAGAAATACCCGCTAGTATCCATCCACCGTATGCAGGGACACAAGCATGAGTTTCTAACCAGTTGGTGATACGTTTCATTTGTCACAGAGAAAGGAAGTTGTTAGTTTTAGTCTTCACCAAAATAACTAACTTCTAACCGCTCCCTCGCTGTGAGAGCCAAGAAAGAAGTAAAGAAGACGAGGAAGCGAAAAGTTAGGTAAGCTGACAACAGCAGTTTTAATCCTCAAAAAAATGACGGCAAGCACTCCGACAATTCTCGCCTTAGACTTTGATGGTGTCATTTGCAACGGACTGACAGAGTATTTTGATGTTGCTTGGCTGACGTATTGTCAAATTTGGTCCCAAAACAACCAGACACCACCAGATGATTTAGCTTCTAAATTCTATCGAGTTAGACCTGTCATTGAAACAGGTTGGGAAATGCCAGTTCTTGTTAAAGCCTTAGTCGAGGGAATTGCCGAAGAAAAAATTTTCCAGGAATGGGAAAGCATTGCCCAAGAACTTCTCACTAAAGACAATCTGAAGGCAGGAGAATTGAGTACGGGTTTAGATCGAGTCCGAGATGAGTGGATAACTAGAGATTTAGATGGTTGGCTGGGGTTACATCGCTTTTATCCGGGTATAATAGAGAAAATTAACGCAACTCTTGTCAGTGAAGTCAAGCTATACATCATCTCTACTAAAGAAGGGCGCTTCGTACAGCAACTCTTAGAAAAAGAAGGAGTGAAATTACAGCGAGAAATGATTTTTGGGAAAGAGGTTAAGCGTCCGAAATATGAGATTTTGCGAGAATTGATTCAGGAAGCAAATATTTCTCCAGATACTGTGTGGTTTGTAGAAGATCGGCTAAAAACATTACAGTTAGTTAAACAGCAGCCAGACTTGGATAATGTAAGACTGTTCCTGGCAGATTGGGGTTATAATACTCCAGCAGATAAAGTAACTGCCCAAAATGACTCGCGAATTCACCTACTATCTCTTTCTCAGTTTGCGGGAGATTTTTCAAATTGGTTCTTGTTAACACAAAACCAATAACCAACTATTAATAAATTACTCCGCGCCTCTTGTGAGGGCGGGTTTTGTGAGATGTTATGTTTGTGAAGATGTTGTTTCTATTAAACCCGCCCCTACGAGATTTTTTTTCCTATCATGCTTGACCTTACCAAACTTGCAGGACAAATGCAGGGTCTAAGTCAACATTTGACTGTAGAAGCTGCAGCTAGTCGTCAACGTTTAGAGTTGGCTCAAAAACATTTTAAAAGTGCTATTGAGTCTCAAGAAAAGTTAGTGCAACTCCAGCAGCAATGGCGCGATCGCATTATATTTGCCAATGCGACGCCGATGGAACCACTCAGCACCTGCATAGATCTGCCCATTCCTCCGAAAACACACACCGTTGTTGCTACTGATGGTTCCCAAATTGCCCCCAGTCACCACGAAATTGCCTACTGCTATCTCCTCAATATTGGTAGAGTTGTTTTACACTACGGACAAAATATTCACCCGTTGCTTGATAGTTTACCAGAAGTCTTTTATCGGACTGAGGATTTATACGTTTCCCGTCAGTGGGGTATTCGCACTGAGGAATGGATGAGTTTTCGCCGTACAGCCAGTGAAACAACGGTGTTAGCAGAACTCGCTTGCAGCATGAAAGCGGAACGTCAAGCAGTACCTACCTTAGCAATGGTGGATGGTTCATTAATTTACTGGTTTTTAGAACAACTGCCCTCTGATGCACGCGATCGCATTTTACCTCCCATTTTAGAAGCTTGGCAACAATTGCGTCTCGCTCAAATTCCCTTGATGGGATATCTCAGCGCCTCCCGCAACATCGAAGGAATGAACTTTTTGCGTCTTTTAGCTTGTACCCATCCAGTTCCCGACTGTGCTAGTTTTTGCCCCAATCAAGCGGAAAAAGTCCCTTGCAAGGTGTTTGAACCTTTGCGAGATACTGCCCTTTGGGCGACTCAACTCAAACCAGGACAACGTGGCCCCCTGTGGCGCAGTAATGCCCGTATTATCGACATGTACGGCGATCAGCAAATTTACTTTTGTTACATTCATGTTGGTACCGAAATTGCCCGGATAGAAATCCCATCTTGGGTAGCAGAAAACACAACACTATTTGACCAAGCACTAGGACTGATGTTAGGTCAAGTACAGAAAGGATATGGCTATCCAGTAGCGATCGCCGAAGCGCACAATCAAGCTGTAGTCCGTGGTGGAGACAAAACCCGCTTCTTTGCCATACTCGAAAGACAAATGATTAAAGCTGGTTTAAAAAATGTCGGCACCTCTTACAAAGAAGCACGCAAGCGAGGAAGTATCGCTTAATTTTACAGGTTTTTAAATTAACTATTCTTTCACTTCGGACTAAACAGTTAAAAGCAACTTTGCAAATATTCAACCGAACAGTTGATATTTGAAGAAAAAAACTCTAGCCTATCAACGTTCATCAGAATAATCTCTTTTTATTAACAAATAATTAAGTCTAGTTTATCTAATAGTTAAAAGTACAACAAAAGGAGAATTATTTTTTTAATATCCTTTGCAAAAACATGTAACATGATATCATGTTAAACACTTACAATAAGGTTTGTAGTTGCGCTTCAGCGCTCTT
>CAZZVG010000896.1:0-3607 GCA_964657295.1 Iningainema sp.
TGTGAATCGAATTCTCAACAAGCTGGGTGTTAATGATCGAACACAAGCAGTCATTGTTGCAGTCAGACGAGGAATCGTCAGTTTGTAGGATCAGGGACTTCCAAAGAATAAATTCATCAAAAAAATCAATAATTCACATTGAAAAAATTTCGACTATACGATTCATGAACTGGGTTCGCCGAGAATTATTCTCTCCACAGCCAGACGTAAAGCTGAAAGTGACGCTTTTGCTCAACTTTGTCATGTGATTTTTCATAGAGTTCAGCAAGCCCTAATTAAAGATCACTACGATTGGTTCATCATCATCGAACCAGATAGTGGGGATTATATAATAGAACCTGATGAAACCGTCGCTAGACGGAAGGCTCGTGATAAATTTGGTCAAACAATGCGGCTTATGATGCGAATCAATGAGACTGGAGCCTGCGGCACAATATGATTTCGGGTGAGTTCAACACGTATTGGTTTTGCCAAAACAAATAAATAGGACTATTTTACAAAAATTAAAATTTCAAAAGTAGTAATCAACTTTATCGGCAATGTTGAAGCAGAAGGCAGCTATGCTGAGGGCAGAAGGTAAAAGAAGGAAAATCCCCGAAATTCTTATGCTACAAGGATTTTAAAACTTCTGCCTTCTGCCTTCTGCCTTAAAACGCGTTTCCGTGTTGATCACCAAAATTGGACAAGAACCTTAATGTGGTCTCAAAATTGTCTTGATTGAGGTCTGGAACGATTAGTATTGCGGTCCCCTACACTTAACCTCCTTCATGGGCATCAACCCGGAAAGTTTAGAAAAAACTCCTTTTGATGCCATTATAAATGAGGAGCCACTGTTTATCCTCAACAACAAACACGGCATGGCGTAGAAATTTCACTTCCGAACTATTCTTTTCGAGCATTAGTTAATGTATTTATGTATTTTTCACCATCCTTCGTTATAGCTGTACAATGCAAATCGTATTTATTTTCTGGTAATTTTCTGACAACACATTTACCAATTTGTGACTTGAAGAAGATTCTGGCCAGGTTGTCCAACTTTACCTTCCAAAAAGAGATGTCCAACTTTACCTTCCAAAAAGGTGGAAAAAATAATATGAAGAAAAACTAAAAGAAAAGTTGACTTGGAGTAATATTAAAACAACGGAAAACTTCAGAGAGAAAATGCAAAGAAACGCTAGGTCTGTAAGCATTGTTACAGCGTTGAGGATTAGCAATTAAGTAGGAGCTAATCCAAAACGAAAAAGAAAGGTCTTTTAACCCCTGTTCATCAAGATGCGCACAACGTTCATGGAGGTACAAATAGACATCCTTAACTTGAGGGCATTTTGATAAAGAAGGTGTAATTGCAATTAACTCTTGTAAGTAAGAGATGTTTCGTTGATAACTCTCAAAATATTTTACCGAGAAACAATGATTAGCCAAATTAAGGGGAGGCTTTCTTTGACCTAACCATTCTCCACAATGAGAACAATAACCGGGTTGGCAAAAATTTAACATTTTTTGATGACAATAGGGACAAAGATTTTCTAAGAAAATGCGATGTTTAGGACAAAATTTTACAAATTCAATTAACCAGAGTAAAGGAATATAAATAACTTCTCCTTGCTCTCGCCAGACTTGATAACAATAAGGACACCAAGCACAAGAAGGTTTCAAAAATGGCTCTACTGAATCAAAGACTTTCAGCCAACTCACTAAAGTTAAAGGGGATAAATCTGAACGAGATGTTAACTGTTCTATAGCCGAAACAATAACTGGAGTAATAGATTGAAGTCCATTGATAACTGATAAATTAGAAGAAGTTGTTTTGTTCGTTAAAAATATCTGTTTAATAGGTTGCATTTACATCGGATACTCCCGCATCGCCACATTGATCGCTACCAAATCATACGGCGGGTCAAATTGTCGTCTATCTTTGATTGGAATTCGCACTGCTAATACCCCCATCTTAGTAGGCAAGTCTTTTACTGGAGTATCAATACATATCCCAGTCATGCACGCCCAGTCATACCATTGTTGCTGTTCAAGTGTCATTGAAGTTGGATCTCGCTTTTCAGGCTCCGGCTTCTTGATCAACCAGCCTTCCTCCAGGCATTTCACAAAATACCCTTCGCGGTTAGTGACTTTGCCTTCTTTAGCTTTTTGCTCCACATAGGCTAAAGCTTCTACAAATTTCTCCGAATGTGCTGCCCACAACTTTTCTGCCTTAGCTGGGATTAAATGAATATCAGCATTTTTCAGCATCTGCATGATTTCAATTGGGAATGTTGCAATTTCTCCAGTTACAGCACTCTTAATCGCTGTCATGCCCTGTTTTTTAGGAGTTATAACCGAACGTTGCTTCACATCAAGAGGTACACCTCTCACAGCATTCTGCAAGTAATTCAGAAAATAGCTTTCTTTATCCTCCTGACTGACAATCTCCCCAGTTTTTCTAAGTTGGATTGCCGCGTCTAACATCGCGTCTTCGCCATACTCGATTACACAATGGCGCATTTGCTCATTCGTCAAAATCACACCCATTGCTGTTAGAGTCAGAGAAAGCTGTATCGACACTACCACTATCCAAAGCACTAGTTGCTTCATCTAAAATCACATACTTTGGTTTACAAATTAAGAGACGGGCAAAAGCGATCCGCTGTTGTTCTCCTAAAGAAAGCACATTAGCCCAATCTTGTTCAACATCAAAACCACCGAATCTTTCTACTAAATAAGGTAGGTTTACCTCTTGCAATACTTTATGCAGTTCTTGGTCAAGAATAGTATCATTTACCAGCGGATAGACTAACTGTTTACGGAGAGTGCCCAAAACCATATAGGGACGCTGAGGTAAAAATAAGATTTCCTCTAGTTTGGGTCGGATAATTGTACCATTACCAGAATTCCATAAGCCAGCAATCGCTCGCAGTAGAGAACTTTTGCCACAGCCACTCGCACCAATAATTAAGATTCCTTCTCCTGATTGCAGTTTTACTGAAACATCCTGCAATAAAATTCTTTGATAGTTTGGTGTATACAACGTCAGATTTTGTAGTGCTAAACAGCTATCTTCTAAGGTATTAATAGTTGTAGGCTGAATGTTTTCACTCTTTATTCCTCTCTTTGGTTGTTGCAGGAAATTATAAAATTCATATAAACGCTCAATTCCAGCAGCAAAACCAACTAGTTCGGGAAATCTCCTGATAATTATATCCATAGCAGTTGCAAGGTTTTCAAATGCCCCTAGAGATTCAGCAAATTTACCGATTTCTAACGAACCTGACAAAATTTTAGGACCAATAACTATTATTGGTATAATATAAGGACTATACTGAGACAATTTAATAAAAACATTCAACAATACTTCTTGCCAAAAGAGGAGTTTATTGTAATTTATAATTACTTGATTAAATAGGTTCATAACTTGATTTGATTCCTGTGCTTCTCCTCGATAAAAGGCAATAGATTCAGCATTTTCTCGGAGACGGACTAAACCAAAACGAAAGTTAGCTTCTTTTTTCTGTTGTTCAAAATTGAGTTTAAGTAATTTTCCGCCAAATAACCAAGTTGTGATTATAGTTCCACTTCCAGTATAAATAAGCAAATTGAAGAAGGCAGAAGGCAGGAG
>CAZZVG010000897.1:0-3604 GCA_964657295.1 Iningainema sp.
ATAGAAGCGGTTCGGGAGTCATTAATTGGAGTGTCTGTTTTTATGACTTGAAAAATGAAGCGGCAACATGACGATCTATGCTGGTGCGATCGCTCAATTATAAACTAAATTCCGCCACATCATCACTTTCATTCATATTTGTATTCTCTATCGTCGGTTTAAAATTAGCATCATGAATGAGTTCACCCAAAGAAATACCAGGGTTTTGATGCATAACATTTAACAGACTAATAAAATCTCTAACAATTTCACCCGGAGTTAGCAAAGACTCTGCGCCCAAGCGATTGACAATTTCTTGCACAAACTCTTTCAAATCTAAGTTTTTTAAAGTTGGTTCGTATTCATAATTAAACGCATGAACTTCAGCCAATCGTTGCAGTAGCATCAGGATTTCTTCTTTCGTCAGGGGGTTGAGGCGGAGTACCGGTCCCAAAAATTCCTGAACACCAGCTTGAGTCACAAAACGGCTTTCTTTCGTGCGTCTTCGCCATGCTGCATCTGCGAAAAGTCCCCGATTTGGATCTTCTAAAAATTTAGTTGTGCCACCAATGAAAATGCCTAAATGTTCAGCTTTGCACTGCATGGTATCGTTAAACATTGCCAGCAGTCTGTTGTAGTTTTTTTCCCGACTTACTGTTATAGCTATTTGATGTAAATGTACAGCTTCGTCAAGCAGTACGACAAATCCTTTATAACCAATTTCTGCCACAAATTTAGCTAACAGCTTAATATAGTCATACCAACTATCATCGTCAATAATGACACGAACCCCTAAGGCTGCTTTTGCCTCAATTTTGGTAGTAAATTCTCCCCGCATCCACCGCAGTGCCGCACCCTTCAATTTATCGTCATCCAATCGATAGCCGCGCCAATAAGCAACAATTATGCTTCCGAAATCAAATCCATGGACTAAATCTTCAATGTACTGAACAACTTCTCTAATTTTCGCTTCAACTTTGTCATCAAAACCCACATCATTAGGACGTAGTTCGGTTTCTTTGACAACATCTTGTTGAATTTTATTAATCCATCCTTCTAAAATGGAAACTAAAGCACCACCATCAGGACGAGTTTTTGTGGCAAGCCTACTCATTAATTCTCGATATGTCGCCAAACCTTCATTATTTGTGCCAGCAAGTCGCCTTTCAGGAGATAAATCAACATCAGCGACGACAAAACCTTGTTCCATTGCACGGTTACGGACTAGTTGTAGTATAAAGCTTTTACCCGAACCGTAGTTACCAATGATAAAGCGAAATGCTGGTACCCCTTCTGCGATGTCATCAAGGTTTTTTAATAGGCTCTTGAGTTCTTGTTCCCGACCGACTGCTATATATTCTAGTCCTACTCTTGGCACAACACCTGCACCAACGGAATTGATTAAAGCAGTGGATACTTTTTTCGAGATTTTGAGCTTTGCCATGTATATTCCCTCTCCTCATTTCATTTTAGCTTGAGGATGAACCTTCTAGTCAAGAATTATTAAATGTTTCTGATGTCAGTCATTAAAAATGATCAATTATTTTGCTGATACTTGTTTTGCCATGAGATTTTCCGATCTGGCAATAAGTTTTTTGAGAAGGATGACATGCTCTTGATATATTGTTGGAGAGTCGGATGAAGGATCAATGATCAATTCGCCAATCGTATCATTAGCACGTTCATTGATAGAATCAATCAGGAGATTGGGCATAGTGATATGTTCTTCAGCAATCTTTTTAATAGTAGCATTGGGACGGTCTTGCTCCACAATGGCTTTTAATACTTGAATTTCATAACTTGGTAAATTCTCAAAAAATTTGTTCCATTCCTCTGGTAAAGTTTCTGGTTTAACAGCGCCGGTATTCAATTCTAATGATTCAATTAGATCTAAAAAAGGAAACACTTCTACATCATCTTCTTGGAAATTATCGTGCAAATTTTCTTGAGTTAGGGTTTCCATTTGATGTAGTAATTCCCAAACTTGGCTTTGCAACTGATCGCGTTCGTTTTGTAATATTGAAAATTGCTCTGACAATTTTAAAAATTCTGTTTCTTTATCTACGATTTGGTGGGTTAAGTAATTTAGATAAGTTTCTATGTTTTCTCTTTCAGCTAACTTATCTAAAAGTCGGTGATTCTGCTCTTCTTCTTGAGTTTCTAATTTTTGAGCCTCAACCCGCAGCTGATACAATTTTTCTTCTAATTGTGGTTTAAGTCTATTGAGTAGAGTTAAATTGCTTTCTTGTTCCTGCTTTTGCTGCTGCAATTCACTAATTTGAGTTTGCAGTTTAGAGAGTTCTAAACGAGATACGTTACAATCCAAGTCTAGTCTTCGTTTTTCTGATGTTACATTAGAAAAAGATTTGTTAAGTTCTACTTTACTTTTTTCCAGTTCTATCAGTTCTATTTGTAAATTTGTTATTTCTGTTTTTAACTGTTTTCTATCTATTACAAAATAGCTTAAATCTCGATTTAAACTATCTCTTTGATTGCGACGTTCTAGAAGTTGATTCTGCAGATTATTTGACTCTTTATATAATAAATCTCTATGCCCTTCTAGTTTATTAATGTCTACTAAAATCCGAGATTTAAATACTTCAATCTCCTTAATTCTATTCCGAAGAGAATCTAAAATTAGCAGTTCATAATTTTTCCGTCGCTTATCTACAAAAAAAGCCGCTAAATAGGTTGCTGGTACAGTGGTTATACCTGTGATTAAGGCTTGATTAAAATTCCAACTGAGGAAAAAACTAAGACCAAAACTTACACCAAAGGCAACTATACCTATCATAAACCGATTGCTGATCGCCGTTGTTGATTGCATATTGCTTGTTTTTACCATAGTTAAGGAGTTATTGGTAGGAGCGAGTTTAATAAGATAGCTTGCTTGTTAAAGCTGTTCATCAACTAAAGGACAGGTTGAATTTAACAGATACAATAGGTTGTTAAGCCGCTCTGTAGAAAAAGGAGTTCGTTCATAAAGACCTGTTAAAAAGACAATAATAAAGTAAAGTTGTTTTATGACTGCGAATGATCTAGATTGTCTGGTGAATTCAAAAGTTTTAAATCGGCTTTCAAGAAATCAACAAACTGCCTCGCGGTTCGTCCGGAACGACCATTGTGGCGAGTTGCCCACTGTAAAGCTTGATATTCCAGATTTTCTTGACCGATATTAATTTCAGCTTGCGTTGCCAGATGCTGGATAATTTGTAAATACGTTTTTTGATCGGCTGGTTCAAAAGTCAGGGTTAAACCAAAGCGATCGCTAAACGAAAGCTTTTCCTGCATAGTATCCCAAGCATGGATTTCATCATTATTTCGTGAAGTTGGTCTATCAGTGAAAAACTCCCGAATCAAATGGCGACGGTTGGAAGTAGCATACACGACGATATTTTGCGATCGCGCTGTTAAATTCCCTTCTAAAACCACTTTAAGTGCTTTAAAAGCGTCGTCATCTTCTTCAAAAGAGAGGTCATCAACAAAGATAATAAATTTTTGCGGTAAATGCCGCAACTGTTCCACAATTTCCGTTAAATCTTTCAGTTCAGATTTTCCCACCTCCAGTAAGCGTAAGTTACTCTCACCATACTCATTCAATAAAGCTTTCACTAAAGAAGATTTA
>CAZZVG010000898.1:0-3604 GCA_964657295.1 Iningainema sp.
CGCATTGATTTGCGTCTATCTAACAGGTGACTAGTATCACAATATGGAAAAAATCTATGACTTGAGTCTGGATGTAGAGAAGCTATCGCCGCTCTACAAGCCAGATGTAGAAGAATAGGAGTGTAAGAAAAATCCCTAGATAAATTTAGTTGTTGTCCAAAATTTCTTAACAATTCGACCAAAAAGTAAGTGGGAGAAGTGGGGAAACCCTACTTCTGAGCCGCAATCTTTCAAGCTATGCTTAGACTAATCTCACACTCAAGCTAATGCTATGTCATTTGCGTATCTGCTGGTATCTCATGGTAGTCGCGATCCGCGTCCAATCACTGCCATGCAGCAATTGGCAGAGTTAGTATGTGACAAACTGCAAAGCAACTTAACTGTCTGTGATCGAGTGGCGTCTCTACTAAGGTGTGAAACGCTGGTAGGAACGGCATATCTGGAACTGAGTCCTGAACCATTGCACGAGCAGATCGTTAAATTCGGTAGGAATGCAGCTAATTTTGGATGCAATTGCCTGAAAATTTTACCTCTGTTTCTTCTACCAGGGGTACATGTAATGCAAGATATTCCATCTGAAGTGGCATTGGCTCAACAAGTTCTCAGTCAAGACATGATGATAAATTTGCAACCCTACTTAGGTAGTCACCCAAAGTTAGGAAGTTTGCTGTCACAAAGGTTTGCCACAAACACCGAAGCAAGAATTCTTTTAGCTCATGGCAGTCGTCGTCCTCTATCTCATCATCCAGTGGAAGCAATGGCTGTGTCTATCGGAGCAATTGCTGCTTACTGGTCTGTGTCTCCTAGTTTGGAATCGCGAGTGCAAGAGTTAATCATTGCAGGTTGTCAGCAGATCTCTATATTGCCATACTTTTTATTTACAGGTGGAATCGTTGATGCGATCGCTCTTCAGCTTGAAGAGCTAAAATTACAATTCCCTGAGGTTAGTTTCCAACTAGCTGAGCCAATGGGTGTGAATGCGGAATTAGCCGAGCTGATTTGGGAGTTGATGGAATCATGAACGGTCAAGCAGATGGTAAGCAAGATGCTGACCTGATAGAAGAAAGGAATGAACCTTTGGGAAAGGTGTATTTAGTCGGTGCGGGACCTGGAGATCCGGGGTTGATGACTCTCAAGGGTAAGGGATTGTTAGAGTGTGCTAATGTCGTTATATATGATGCTTTAGTGAGTCCGGCAATTCTGTTGATGGCTAACCCTCAAGCAGAAAAAATCAACGCGGGTAAGCGGCGGGGGCGTCATTCTATGATGCAGGACGAAACAACACAGCTGTTGATTGATAAGGCGCAGGATAATGCAATAGTCGTACGGTTGAAGGGAGGCGATCCATTTATATTTGGTCGCGGTGGCGAGGAGATGGAAGAATTACTAAAAGCCGGCATCTCAGTGGAAGTTGTGCCAGGAATTACATCGGGAATTGCGGCTCCAGCTTATGCTGGTATTCCCTTGACGCATCGACTGTATAGTTCATCAGTAACTTTTGTGACGGGTCATGAATCATCAGGTAAATATTGCCCGACAGTAAATTGGAATGCGATCGCTCACGGTTCAGAAACGATTGTCATTTACATGGGAATTCACAATTTGCTTTATATCGTAGAACAGTTAACAAAAGCGGGTTTGAGTTTAGAAACGCCTATTGCATTGATCCGTTGGGGTACGCGACCCGATCAAGAAGAACTGATAGCCACTTTGGGAACTATCGCCCTGCAAGTTGAAGTGACTGAGTTTGGAGCGCCAGCAATAGTTGTGATCGGTGAGGTCGTAAATATGCACAGTACTCTATCGGCTTGTCGTCCGGGGTCTTAACGCCGTAGGAGGCAATTTATACGTGAAATTGCTTACTCAAGATGTTGAAACACAACCTTTAATAAATCTGTTTGTGTAAAAGGCTTTGTTAAATATCCTGATGATCTGACAATCTTTGCCCTAACCCTATCGATAAGTCCTGTTCTTCCTGTAAGCATAATCACAGGTATGTTTTCAAAATAAGAATGTTTGCGTAGTAATGAACAGAATTCATAACCGTTTAATTTTGGCATTTCAATGTCAAGCAAAATCATGTCTGGTTTAACACGAAGAACTTGCATTAAAGCATTTAAGGGGTCGTTGACTCCCCTAACACAAAAGATTTGCTCGTCTAAAAAACTTTGGATAGTTGTTAGTACAATCGGACTATCATCAATGCAAAATATTTTGTAAAGTTTTCTATGAACTGCCTGCGGGTATGTTTGGCGACGGTTCATGTAAGCCGTGTTAAAACTCTGAGGATAATCGGCAGTTTGATGCTGTGTTTGTTGTGCAAATACTTGCTGGGGTTGGGAGTGAGGGTGGCGTTTGTGTTGGGCAGTTGACTGGGCGTTTCTCGGATTTCGCGATCGCTTTTGACAATACTCAACTAGGGAGTGTAAATCCAAATGACAGAACTTTGGCAGATCGTCTAAAAGAGTTTCAGAGGTAAATTCATAACTTCCCTCTTTTAAATTCAAAAATGAGTGTAAGACTTCTAGTGCCAATTGCTCTATCAGTATTCCTGCTTGGGCTATACTGATGTACTTCTGATTTACTAACCAGCAAATAGCTAGATAATCTGGATTCGATATTGCTTGATTCTCAATACCAGTTTCAAATATTGCCTGTAACTGCTGATAAACTCCATTATGTAAAGTTGGAATTTGCTTACTCAATCGCTGCAAGGTTTTATAAAGTAGATCAAATGTTCTATTTATTTGGCAGGCATAAATCAGTTTAGTATTTTCTAAATAGAATGACCAAGAAGCTGAAGCACTGAAAACCTGCAAACAGCCAGTAGTCGGCTGACTAGTTATTTTAGTCAGTAAAGCCAGTGGCTGTATTTTCTGGAAAAACCTATATCTACCAATAGGAAGTGTCGTCATAAAGATATTATTGAGATCAAAGCAATTTAGGCAACTATCAAGTGGTGAAGGTGTTTTTAAGACTTTTAAAATAAAGCTTGCACCCCCCTATCACCTTGATTGGGGGGAATTGTTTGTTATTAGTCATTTGTAACATTTGCAGAACAGCATACTGCTGAAGCGCTGCACCCACTGTCGCTTACAATACACGGTGTTACTCTTCCCATATTACTAAGTATAGGATTAAGCTAGCCACGTGAATCAGCAAAAATGGCATTCCCACATACAACTACTTTAGGATGTGTAACAACTCTGCGGGTCTTTTTCCTTAATCATTTGTTACATTCAACCGCGATAACGAAAACAATGGCAAGTCTGAGAGCACGATTACTTGCTACTTGCTGGTTACATAAAGGTAAGTAAGTTACCGCAAAAAAGGTTTCCCGTTGAATGCAACTTCTGTGCGCTAACGTTCCAAGACAGATTTGAAAAGCCTCTTTTTAGCTGGCTTCAAGTCATCCATCTGTTACATTCTTTTTTCAAATTGGTATAATCCGTTCATAAATACTGGAAACGCGCTTCAATGTTGTGTTGTGCAGAATAGCACCAATTTTAGAATTACTAGTACATAACGGCGGAAATAAACATACCCTTCGGGTGACGCTCGTTCCGACGCTCCTACGTCGCTAACGCTTCGCTATCGCTACCGC
>CAZZVG010000899.1:0-3592 GCA_964657295.1 Iningainema sp.
AGGGAGTGGGGAGTAGGGAGTAGGGAGTGGGGAAAGAATATTTTCATTGTTTGGTGGTGAAATTTTTTTCATTGCGACTGCCTCTCCTATGTGATACTGGAGGCAGAGCCTCTTGGTTGTCATTCCCTGGCAGAGCCGGGGAACGAGAAAGGGTAGAAGAGTCATTGCACACCCTCCACATACTGGGCAAAAGTTCGATAACACAGCTGCACGAGTTTCCGAGGATGTCCGCCGCTTGACTGCAACAGTTGGATAATTTCCTCCTCAGTAAAACTGACAGAAGTCTTATCTAGACGATTGGCAATAAAAGCACGCATGGTGTTTTCATCCCAAGGCTTAATGTGTTCCTCGTAGCAAATACCTGCTAACGGTGATGTCTTGCCTTCATCTTGACTATCATTAAATAGGTCGTTAAGGGGTTCAGTAGCTGCTAAAATCAACTTTAGCGGCGCATCACCCCCTTCAGCGAAACTCCGCAACTTATCCCGTACTTGACGAGTAAACCCCTGCCAAGTCAACTTCCCTACATTGTCTAAAGCCAGTAACACTTTTCTTTCATGCGATTTCAAATTCCGGCTTAACACAAACCCTGTACTTTCCGGGATACCAACCTCGTGACACAACGCTTTGTAAAAGTCATTTTCATTATCGATCCCATTTAAGTCTAGAAAAACTGGCTGACGCGGTGATTGCAAGCGACTTTCTGCTTCTCGGCAAATAGCCCATAGCAACGATGATTTGCCAATCCCCTCATCTCCTATTAAAGCGACATTACTACCGCTATTGAGAACCTCGAATACCAGTCGCATTTCTTGTTCTCGTCCAAAAAACTGTTGCGGGTCTTCTATTCTGCCATTTTGGGGAATGAAGGGGTTGATAATGAGATATTCCCGCCTAACTAAATCGGAGGGTTGCTGTAATAATTCAGTTGGCTTTGATATTTCCTCATTTACTGGTAATGGTGATTCTTGAGAAAGTATAACTTTTGGTAGCTGTTGATATCTGAATTCTATTGGGTTCTTAAAATTTTTCTTAGTAACCTTTATTTCTAAATCTTCTGTAATCTTTTTGCATAAATTTGCACCCTTCTCTCTTAAAGATTGATTAGCCCTAAAAGTCTCAATAGTAATTTCGTCATAAGTCTTACCTTCCCAAAAACCCTGAAAAAGCTTTTGTTCTACTTCATCTAGAATTCGCTTTCCATTTTCATCAAAAAGCTTATTAATGAATTCCAATGCTTCTTTTGAGTTCATTGGGTGTCACTGAGTTAGCAGAGTCAATTTAAAAATGAGCAGTTCTCATATAGCAATCCTAAATGATTTGTGAAATACACGTAGGGTGTGTTAGGACGAAGTCCGTAACGCACCATTCCAATCTTTCGGTGCGTTAGCGCAGCGTAACGCACCCTACAAGACTACTGAGATTTTTTCAAAAATAAAAGCGAATTACTATAGTTTACCCTACAAACCAACATTTACCTACTTTACCCTACAAAAACCTTAGTAAACAAGCTTCCTACTTTCGTCAACCTGCAATATATGACTCTCAAGTCATCATGGTGTTATCAACCAAGCAAGCAAAGACGAGGAGTACAAAGCAATTGTGAAAATTTCACTAGTAGAAAAATTAATTGTTCCGCTCTTAGTTGCCTTTATAGGTGTCACTGGAACTATAGAAGCTGCCTTGATTACGCAGAATCAGAAGATTTCTTCTGAAGCTAAGCCTTCTGCTATCCCTTCAAATAATTCCACTGACTCAGAGTGTAATAAAGTTGTTAACAATAAAGTCTGTGTTGCTAACGTGACTGTGCAGATTAATAGTAACGAACCTAAACAAGTGAAAAATAACGAACGTATTCCGCTGAAAGCTGGAGATAGGCTTAGAGTCCTTAACCTACATTATTGTATATTGCCTGAGGCAACAGTCAATAAGATAGAAGTGAAACCATATCTGTTTAAAAATGGAGTTGAGCGTTACAACGATGGTCTGTTCACTCCCAGTACTTTCCCAGTTAACACTGGTTGCCATAATATTGGCAATTTTGGAAAAACCTGGAAGGTAGAACCAGGACAGCACCGAGTCAGCATACCCATCATTAAGTATGATGGCAGTAATAGAATAGTAGACAAGAGTTTCTACTTTAATCTGGATGTAGGACAGTAATTAGAGTGTCCTACAGTTGATATTAGTTCATGGTTTATGTTGAAAGTAGACTGTCTTAATTTGAGCATGAGTTGATCGTGAGTCAATTTATGGAGCCGATTAACGTAAAAATATCGCCAGAAACCCTCACTCAAGGCGAACAGTTTTCTCATAGGGAGGAGGAGATTCAACCTGACTGTTAATAGACCCAATCAGCCCTCACAGTGAAGTAACAAGCGGTTAATGCTGGTCAAAATCTGGCGGCAGATGTGATGCGATCCACTCAGCAGGTGTCACCCCCTGCGTTTCTGCGACAGCGATTAGGTGACAGTAAACATTTTCTGGCAGGGAAATAAAATGTTCACTCATGCGATCAAATATCTCTGTGATTCTTTGCTTAAGCTGTGCTTTAACCTTTGAATAAAGTCTTGTTGCTGCGCCTGTAAAATAGCCTGCAAACTAAGTTCTTTCATGATTGGTTTTTCCCTTAAATCCTTAGTTAATCTCAAGCAATTTTAGTACGCACTACTCAAGTGTTTCTACCCAATAAATGTCAGTAACTACAATTTGTCATAATCCTCTGGATCTACATCTGGAACTTTATTCAACACTTGCTGAAATTTATCCCAACTACCACGTTTAGCTTTTTCTTCTATATATTCTTTATTCATCCATGCTGAAACTTGTGCGGATAAGGCGATGGCTACAAGTTGCTCAAGGGACATATTTTCTTTGGCTGCTAAGGCTTCAATTTGTTTATATAAAGAATCAGGAATTTTCACGTTTAAGTTGCTCATGATATTTCTCCTACGTGTTGTAAGAATTCTTTAGGTGTCACTACGTAAATACCAAGTTTTTCTGCGGCTTGTAAATCTTTTTGATTGTAAGTAATAATAAAATTAGCTTCTGATTCTACGTGGACTCACCGCCTACGCGGACTTACGGAAAATCAAGGGTTTGAAACCCGCGTTCGTCGAAGACGTTGCCGAAGGCTAGGCGGGTTTTGTCTGTGTAGCCGCGACTTACAGTCGTCAGGTGCAAGATGTGAGATACCAAACCATCAATCACCCGGAACCAACAACATCCGCTCCTCAATCGCTTTCCAAGTTTTGGACGACACCTGCACTGCTGCTTGTTTGCACTGGATTATGAGCAAGTTGGCATAGAGATATTTTTCCAGTGCGATCGCTTCTTCCTTAGATAACTTGACCATTTCTGGGCTGAGATTGAAAGCATTTAACCAGGTTTGTTGGAGTCGTTCAACAAATTCCCAACGCACTTTGCGCGGTTGTTTATGATCGGGAACTTCAGCTTTGAGTGCTTCCAGTTGCGCAATCAGCACATTAAAGTTGACATTATTGAAAATTTCTAATTTTTCCAGTTCACGAGCGCTATCGATGCCGTTGGCGTTAGCGTTGCCGTTGGCAATGGCGTTAGCGATGGTGTAGGC
>CAZZVG010000900.1:0-2623 GCA_964657295.1 Iningainema sp.
CCTACGGCTTTAAAGATTGCGTCTGGCGGCGCTTCTACCGTTGTATCGGGGGCTGTAGGGGGATTTTGTTCAGGGGGCGGTAAAACCCGTTTAACGGGCTTGGGAGGGGGTGATTTAGCCTTAATTACTTCCTCTGGAATTGGTTCGGGTTGCGGCTCTGAATCTACTTTCTTAGGCTTGATAAAGAGCAGTGTTTGCTCTGGCTTTTTTGACGGCTCAGGTTGTGATGTTTTAGTTTTTTTAGATGGCATTATTCGTCTTCATACTCCTCGTCTTCATCATCATTAAAATAATCTTTTGCGTAATCTAGATTATTTTTAAACGAACTAAGACAAACATTAACATCTTGGTCTAACAAAGTTTGGCAACAGTAATAACAATCCTTTTGAGTGATATTTTCTTTATCCATGCCCCAGTCCCCAAATGCAAAACTAGCATCATCCTCACCATCGTTATAGCTGATAGTGCAGTGTAATTTATTAGGTTCTTCTGCGTATTCAAATAATTTGAAATTTCCAAGTTCTTTCTGCCAAACAGGTTGCTTATTATTAGTCATGGCTGTCAGGTTTAATCTTCAGTATCTGAATAAAAATCGCATTCGTTAGCCCAATTATCTTTAGTTGTAAACTGATGCTCCTCAAAAAAAGTGTTAGGGCTGGAACAGAAAACTTCATAAGTTCCAGCAGCTATATTTTCGCTAATGTGAACGCAATTCTTGCAGTGTAGGGATTTATCCTCATTTAATTTATTTAGTAATTCCTGGTACTTACCAACTTGAGAGCTATTAGGTATTGCCTCGATATCCAACATCAAGCACAATTTCAGATCTCGCAGAATAATATTTCTAATTACGGCATCGTCACCCTTACAATCTTTTAAAAGCTCAAGCAATCTAAGCAGTTGTACTCTAGAAAAGTATACGGGAATTATTCCAGGGCGATTAGAATTGGGGGCAATTAGTTCTGTCATGTTTATTTATTTATTGGATGTAGTTCATCAGTAAAATTATGTCCATTTTGGCAAGTATATCGTTGAAAAAACCCTGCCACAGTTTTTTTTGTGCCATTACGCTTTTTGGGACTTGCACCGCATCGGGGACAGATGATATCAGACATGGGTGGTGGTGTAGAAGTTTGTATAGAGGATGGAGCGTCCTGGGGCAATGGGTTTGTTTCACTAGCGATTACATGAGTACTACTCAACTCCCCCTCAACTTTCCCAGGCGTTCATCTAGTCTGGTTAGCCATTGGTTAATACTGGCTAGTTGGTCACGATGTTGGCTAACCTCCTGTACCAATTCAGCTACTTGTTCATTTGCAATAGCCAAATGGTTAGCTTTTGGCTTAATGCCAGTTTGGAGAGCATTTTCTAAAGCAGTGGTAACGAATTCTGACATGGTTAGCCCGTGGTTAGCCACGTAGGATTTTACTGCTTCTACTAGGTCTTGCCTACCGTCCAAGCGGACATTAAATTGAACACGCTCCTTTGCCATAATTCCTTTATGTTTTCGGTACAGACGAATTATATAGCATGGTTAGCCGTGGTTAGCCTACGCTAGCTTTTACATTTCTATAATCAATTTTCAAAGGGTGTATTATATCTGTAATTGTGCCATAGCAGGCATCTTATAAGGAATTGATATCATTCGTGGCGCAAATGCTGATTCTAGCGTTGAAGGAAATATAAGTGAAATTTTAGCAGCGTTAAACAGACAGTCCGCGTCTACGGTAAAGTAGTACTTTGACCCACCCATTACAACTTAATCACATAAGTTGTAATCAGCTATCATAAGAAAAATGAAAGTCAATAGGAACGGACAAGGAAAGATTCTCTCCCCTGAAGAATTAAAGTTACTTTTTAGCGACGGATTAACATCGCCACGCGATCGCGCTCTATTTGCCATCTGTCTTTTTACTGGATGCAGAATATCTGAGGCGCTGGCACTCCAGACCTCAGATATAAAAAGCGGAACGATTACTTTTAGAAAGTCTACCACCAAAGGTAAGCTTAAAACTCGTGTCGTAGACATACAGCCCGGACTAGCAGCATTTTTGGCAGAACATCAACCAAACAGGGGTGCTTTGTTCCCAGGCATGCGCGGTGTCACCGAACATTTGACCAAGTTTATGGCTCATAAGATTCTTGTTAAGGCTTGCGATCGCGTTGGCTTGCTTGGTGTCAGTACCCACTCGTTTAGGCGAACAGCCCTCACCATGATGTCTAGCGCGGGTGTACCGTTGCGTCACATTCAGGAAATTAGCGGTCACAATGACCTGGGGACATTGCAGCGGTATTTGGAAGTGACACCAGAGCAGAGGAAGAAAGCTATTTCGGTGATTGGATTTTGAGGGCGATCACTAGTTTGTATAGTTTATAGACAGGAATTGTTTAATAAGTTGTCTTGAAAAATATGAGTTTATCTGGTCAGCAGCGTCAAAAACTACAAGAGGCTTTAATTGATGCTTTTCGTAATACAACATCCTTAGAGCAGATGTTGTCATTTAAATTAGATAAAAATTTAAGAGCAATTGCTGGCGAAGGGGATCTACAATCACTTATCTTTAACTTACAGCAGTTTTCAGGTAATCAGACCACATTTGTAGGGGCGAACGGCCGTTCGCCC
>CAZZVG010000900.1:2633-3587 GCA_964657295.1 Iningainema sp.
CCTTACAAACGGTGTGGTTCATTTAGGTGAAAATTGCTGTAATACAAACAGCAGAAGCTCAGGCATGGGTTGAAGATTTAGTTCGTGCTGCGTATGAATCAAACCCTGAAAACTCACTTATAAAAGTAATTTATCAAGAATTGTTCTTAAAGAAGAGTTCTGAAACAGGTGAGCCTAAAATAGGAAATAATCCAAGCTACTTAAATCCTATAGTCTCAGAAAACAAAAAAAATATAATTAAAATAATTTTCAAAAAAATCCTAATTTTTATAGCATTAATAAGTTTTGGTTTATTAATAGCAATAATCTTAAAGTTGATTTTTGATCCAAATTTTCATTTTAGCAATATAAATATTAAAGATCTAAGTTACGGTGAAAGATCATCAAAGCCACTTACTCCGGATCTATTAGGATACATTATATTGTGCTTTTCTTTACTTTGGTTTGCGAATGATCTTAGAACTTGGTTTAATAATCAGAATAATCAGAATAATAAATTTCCTTTTGAAGCATTAAGTGCAACACTGACAGCTATTGGGTTTGTAATTGCCCTTCCTGGTCTAAAAGAGAATGATTTGTTGCTATCGTCGGTGATTTTTATTATCGCCCTAGTGGTACTGATAGTAATTATGCTAAAACAAAGGAGTGTTAATGATTGGAAATTTTGGACAGTAATTCTTGTTTATATATTTTTAGGTGTGCTAATTTTTTGGAATCATAACGAGAATAATCTGAGTGGACAGAAAATTAAGGTGATGTTGGAAACAGAAAAAATCGGCGAGACACAAGATGAATATTCAACATCTACTTGGGAGGATAAAACAAAAGATAAATTTGAAAAAAAATCTGGTGTACAAGTCGAAATTGTTCCTATTAAATCTGATGTTATAAGCCGCCGACAACAAATTTTAGACATTCTCGAACCAAGTAGTCAAAACAATTCAGAAAATGATG
>CAZZVG010000901.1:0-3586 GCA_964657295.1 Iningainema sp.
TCTATTTCCATTTGGCCGGGAATTGTTGGCACTGAACACTTTTCTCGTTTAGCTTCGGAAATGAGCGAAAAAAATGTGACTGACAAGAATTTTACTATGTTTACTGAGCGCTACAATTGGGAGACTCCTTTGTTAACAGGACGAGTCCTTGCGGTGCTTGCAAGCGAGCCAAATATCATCCGGCGTACTGGACGAGTGCATATTGTTGCTGAACTGGCACGGCAATATGGATTAGTAGATCAAGATGGAAATCTTCCCGTATCGCTACGTTCATTGCGTTTTCTCATCCCCTCTGCTTTGCCCGTATCGAAAGACTACTCATGGCTCATCCCTGATATTAACGTGCCCTGGTCACTGCTACTACTGGGATTATTGAGTTCACCTAAAATTTAAAGCTAAAAGTCCAATCAAAATGCAATTTCTTGCTGTTGGTAGTTATGTTGTTCAGCTGCCAAATCGCAGATAAAAGCCTTAATTGCACCAACGTATGTAAGATTCCACTGGCATCTCGGTATCCTCGGCGACTCCAACCAGCCCAACCAAACTGCTCTCCCATTTCCCCGAATGAGCGCGATCGTTGTTTGTTCCTCAACTTCAGCATCAACTGTAGGTGCTTCAGGTTGGCGCAGGAATGTGAGTTCTTTAAGTTGTTTGTTCAAGAGTACTTGAAGTTGGACTAGCTCTTGCTCTTGCGTCTCTACCAAATCTTTCAACCGCTCGACTTCTGACATTAGCGGTGTGATAGTTTTCTCCAACTGAGAGTTCACTACTTTAGCAGCCTGGGTTGAGAACGTATTGCTCCAACTGTTTTTATTGGCATCTTGGAGAGCTTTCTCTAACTGGACTATTCGCTCTTCTAACTGCTGGTTTTTAACTGGAAGGGAGCGCATTCTTTCTAGTTCGTGTTCTTTTTCAACAAGCTGTTGAATTAATTCTTCTTTAACCTCTGTCATTTTTTGGGCGTGAAGCTTTGCAGCCTGTATTTCTTCTGTGACTGCAAGTCGTGCTGCATCTCGAAGTTCAACAAACCGCCCCAGTTCTTCCTCTGCTTTTTCTTTGTCTCGTTGTGCCAAAGCTTCAGCTATTTTTTGCTCCACTTGAGCGGCGGTAAACATTTGTGTTGAATTTGGTTTAGGAACGTCAAAAGTGGCTACGTCTGACTTTAGCTGAGTTGTTTTGAACAAATGCTTGGTTTCCAACCCTTGGGAAAGAACATAGTCTAAGAGAACCCACCAATATTCAGTTCCATTTTGCTCCAATTTATTCGTGATGACACCCTTGTAACCGTTCCATCCCTGGTCATCACCTGTGACAACAATCCGCACGCCAGGGGCGAATGATGGGGTTGTCGGGGAGGCAGGAGAAGCCGGGGGAGCCTGTGAGGCAAGAGTTAATAGACAATTGGTTTTTTCTTTCCTTGCAACTGTTTTGATTTGTGCTGCTGTCTTTTTACCAGTGCCTACAAGTTCTTTGACTAAGTCCGTCGAGACTTTAGTCAATTGGCGCAAAGCAGCGACACTCCAGCTTTGTACTTTCTCTTTTACCAAGCGTTGGAGCCGTAGGGTGAGCGAATTAAACCAGGTATGTATTTCCATAGCTGAGTAAGCGATGTATCGAGATGCTCCGAAATCAGCACTTTCAAGCCATGCTCCAAAAATTTTCTTGCCGTTAGTACCAAGAGCAAGACAGTCAAAGTATACATCCTGCAATGCCCGACCGCAGGCGAGCAAACCATCAAACGAGGAACGCACGAAGCCCAAGAAGTTAAAGAGTGTGGTACGGGCTTTGCTTTGTAGTGTGAAGTCGTCAAACTGTTTGTAATCGAAGCTATAAGTAAGCACGAACGGGGCTAGAGCGTCAGCTTGATCTGAGATATATTGTTCTAGCTCTAATTGGGCAATCGCCTGTTCATTTTTTGGGCAGGTTGCTTGCCCTTTGGGCTCGCTTTCAAGCAGCAGTTGTGTCATTATTGTATTGACCTCGCAAGGGGTTGACTTTAGCCGCTTGACTCAACTGACCTGCAAAATCTTGAGAGTCAAGCGGCTTTTAATTTAATCTCTAGTATAGCGCAAAACGCTATTTAGCGTCAAGTTGTTTGTATAAACTTTATAACGCTATAGTAGAAGTTAATTATCTTGCATAGGAGAGAAGTAAACGATGAAGACACTGGAAAAAAGGATGATTAAGTGGAAACTGAGAGAAGTCATGGCAAGAGGCAGGATTACTAATCGAGAATTAGCTCAGCACATCAACCATCACGAAACCTCTGTGTCTCGAATGAAAATGTCCGATACTATGCCTCGAATTGATGGCGCTACTTTAAATAGCCTCTGTAATGGCTTATCAAAGCTATTTCAAGCAAAGGGACACAATGCAATAATCACACCATCAGATTTGATAGAGTACGCATTTGATGACGATAAGGATCGTCAAGTAAACTTAATTGAGCAACCGGATAATTCTTGCAAAACAGATAGAATTTAAGTCGGCATACATTAATATAACGACATCGGGATGAAACATTTGAACAGCAAGGGTTAGAAGCGTACTACCGTGAGAGCGGGCTAACCCTCTTGGAGCGCTGCCTCACTGCTTCCTTGTCTACGCCAATTCCAAATCTTCAAATGTCAAAAATTCGTTTTGTGACAATGCGCGGGTACGGAATGTGGAATATAACATTATTTACTCTTTGTCAGGTTGCTCAAAAGAGTTGGCCAATCAATGGCGGATGGCCTGGTTCCGGAGTTTACCAACTCAAAAACTAGCATTAAGCAAGCGGGGTTCTGAAGGGATTCGACGCAGGCTGCAGCTACATCAATCCTGCTCGTTTGACCGACAAGTGTGTCACCTTTACCCACTACCACACCAGACTTACCACTTGTCTTTGCCTTGAGGAGGGTGTTCAGATCGTATGAAGTGTAAGGACCATCAATCAGGCGTCCTGGGCGGATAATGGTGTAGGGCAATCCCGAACTGATGATGGCTTCCTCACCCTTTTGTTTGGCATCAAGCACGCCGTATGCATTAAGAACGCTGAAAGGAAACTTATCCTTGCGTTGTATGCCGCAGGAAGAGACGAAAACGAACCTTTTCAAATTGCGCGGTGCTGCTGCTACTAAGTTAATAACACCCTGTGCATCAACCTTTGAAGGACTGTTCTTTGCTTTTGCTTCACTCTCCTTAGAATCCAGAAACAACTGAACCCATTCAATCAAGTTGGGGGTTTGGTCAAACTCCCATCGAGTTGAGGGAAAAGCTGTGGTTCCAGTAGCACATATGATGTATGTGATATCCAGCATCGCGGCGGGAAGTGTCGCAGCGTCACGGATGTCACCGATCGCAATTTCTACTCTATTATTAAACATTTTTTCGGCTTTTGCCGCATTGCGAGTCAGGATACGAACTTTAAAACCCTTCTCTAACAAATCTCTGATCACAAGTTGCCCGACTCCACCAGTACCACCTGCAACAAGCACTAAATCCCCTGAAGTCATAACGATACCAAGATACTCATATCGCTACTTTAGCTAAATTCTGGCGGAGGGGAATGGGTCAGTCGCTTCGCTCCAAGTAAAAAGTAAAAAGT
>CAZZVG010000902.1:0-3583 GCA_964657295.1 Iningainema sp.
ACTAAACGCCACTGCACTTACCTGTAATAGATGTCCACTCAACGTACAAATTTCTGTACCAGTCAAGACATTCCAGATTTTGATTGTCTTATCCCAGCTCCCGCTTGCTAATAGGGGAACATCACCCTCTTGTGAAGGGGACATCGGGCTAAAAGCAACTGATTTAACTGCGTGAGTGTGTCCGGATAAAGTGAATATTTCCTCGCCTGTGTCAAGGTTCCATAACTTAATCGTTTTATCATCACTTGCCGTTGCTAAAATTTTTCCATCAGGACTAAAAGCAAGCGATCGCACAGCTTGGGAATGTCCCACAAAAGTGTGAATACCTTTTCGCGTTTTCAGATCCCACAATCTAATTTTGCGATCATCATGGCAGCTGGCTAGTGTCTGATTATTAGGGCTGATGGCGATCGCATTGACACTGCTCAATCCTTCCATCGTAGAACCTGCCATCCCGTTAAACACAGGAGCTTTGGGCAGCGAGAAAGAAATACCCATCACTTGCATAACTTCATCTGCTGATTGAAACCTTTGGGTGACGTCACTTTGTACAAGCTTGTCAAGGATTTTACCTAACCTGTCGCTGATTTTAATAGTCAGATACTGTCGCCAAACCCAGCAGTTGTTGAGATCAAGTAAATCAAAGGGAGGAATCTGAGTAAGTAAATAAATACATATCACACCCAAGCTATAAAGGTCACTAGCAAACACCGGTTTTCCCTTAACTTGTTCTGGAGAGGCATATTCTGGACTACCAGTGCCAGATTCTGTGGTGATGAAGTCAATTAAAACCACCTCCCTTTCACTTGTGGTAGGGGAAGATCTAAAGATGATATTTTGAGGGTTAATATCGCCGTGAATGACATTGCGATCGTGAATAAACTTGACAACAGGTAACAACTTCTCCAATAGTTGCCAAATTTGAATTTCACTGAAAGCTCCTCCCTCCTCCACTAAAGTGGCTAAATCAGTACCCTCAATAAACTCCCGCACTAAGTAAAAATATTGTTCCTGTTGAAAATGTGCTAGCAAAGTCGGAATTTGTAGATGCTTACCTAATTGCTCTAACTGCTGTACCTTTTGCTCAAATTCCTGATTCTGCCGCCAGAATTGCTGAACAACACAAGGAACTGGCGGAAATTCACCTTCATCAACAGCATTGAAGGTTTTGCCAAATACCCCTTCAGCAATCTGCTTAAGTAAACGGTAACGTTCTTGTATTAGCACAATTTATTCATCTCCTCCTACAGTCCAAAGGCGCTAAAAACAACTTTGCGCCTTTGCGTGAGAATATTATTTACTCCTCTACATCCTTCACAGAAAAATCACCCAACACAGGCTGACTACCATTAAGCGGCGTTGGTTGTGGTGCTGGTAGCGTCGTTTCCCCTGACTTAGCAGTTTGATTCCACAAAATCATAGACAGTAGTCCATCCACCAAGCCTTGAGTGCTGCCATTGTTTCCACCAACGAGAACATCTGGAATCAAACGGACATTGCGATCGCCGATAATTTGCATCAGTTGCATTGCCGAATAACCTTGTGCACCCAAAGCTTCCACACCAGCACTGTAAGCTTCCGCTTTTGCGTTACCCGTAGCGCGGATAGCTTCAGCTTCCGCATAACCTTTCAGGCGTTGAGATTCAGCTTCTGCAATTGTTTTTAAGCGAATCGTCTCCGCTTCACCTGTCATTGCGTTGATTTTGGCATTGGCTTTGAGTTCAGCGATTTGCACACCTTGCTCTGATTTCACCATTTCTTGTTGGATGTCAGCTTTAGCTTGGAGTTCGGCAATCCTCACACCCTGTTCCGACTTCACCATTTCTTGCTGGATATCAGCCATAGCCGTCTCTCTCACAAGTTGCTGGCGTTGCGTTTGTGCGAGTTGCTGGACTTCAAAAGTTTTGCGTTGTTCTTCGGCAATTTTCCGATCTGTCTGAGTTTGCATGAGTGTTGCTGGCGGCTGAATCTCACCAATGAGAGTGTCAATCGCTTGCACATCATAAGCCCGTAACGCTGCTTTAATAAACTCAGCCGCTTCCGCTTGCCGTTCGCTCCGAGCGCAGAGAAAGTCCAGTACAGTATAGTCTTGCGCCGAGTTACGGAAATAGTTGCCGATTGTCGGTTCTAACACATGATCTACTAAATTTTGCATTGCTCCCACCCGAGAAATCACCTTGGGAGCATCCAAAGCACCGACGTGGATAATTTGCGCGACTTCCAAATCAAAAGCAAATCCGTCTCTAGAACGTACTGTCAAGGAAGCTAGCTTAGCATCATAGTTGTGGCGTTCAGTGCGCCCTGACCAGTTTAAAACAATGTTGGTCGTGGGCACCAGTTCAATTTTCATGATGCGGGTATTGACGGGGTGCTTACCTGGATACAGGGGTTCCACCCACACGCCTTTATGTCCCGAATTCACCAAATTACCGTGAGTAAAGGCTGCGCCACTGATATCTTCATGTGCCTTGCCCACGAAAGAAATTACGACACCCACATAACCAATGGGAATTTCCGTCATGGCGACTTGTTCTATTTGGACAAACCAAGGATTGAGGTTCCAAGATCCAGAAAGAAGAATTTGCTCTTGTAAACCGCGTCGCCCACCGCCATCTAGAAATCTCTGCCCGTTCTGGAAATTGTCGTGTGCGGCGATCGCCGGGCCTGCAATTTCACCTCCGGGAATTGGCATTCCATCCAAAGTTATGGTTATACCAACTTTATCAGACATAACGCTGTACACCCGCAACTGTTCGGGACTCATGTCGTGAGCGCTGGCATTCGCTGCTGTAATCACTTTAAAGAGGGCAGTATTGATGCGGTAGGTACCAGCAGTTAGGAAACCCATTTGCCGACCTTTTTCCCCTCCTTGAGTCAGGAATTTTCGGGCATCTTGAAAATTGTCACACTCCACAACCTTACCCAGGATGCGTTCTGGGGGGTTGGATGCACCATCTGCAGCCACAATCAAGGCAATTTCACCTTGGGGGACAACGATCACAGATTCTTTCCGCACTGAGTACTGCAAAAGCCAATACCCCCAGTGCCAACCAGGGGCAAGAGTATCAGCCTGCAAACCCGCTTCACCATCAATAGCAATGAGCCGTCCCGGTGGGAGTCCGCGTTTGGAAAGAGTGAATTTTTTCACCACAATGCCGACTTCACGTTCACCAATCACCACCAGTCCACCAAGGAGCAAGGGAACACATATGACTAAACCGCCAATAACCACGATGGGGATGATTGTCAATGCAGATGATGGTACTATTTGACTTTGAGTGCTGTTAGTATGAGTTTGGGCAAGAAGTGGTGGCGTTTCGCCCAGTTGAGTTGATGCTGTCGCACTGGCAGAATGAATACCACCAGCGAGTGCTAAAGTTGCGACGACAGATGCGGCTAAACGAAGTATCTTATTTGATTTGTGCCGACGATTGGAATTTTGCGTTTCCATTTTTTTGCCTCTCTGGGCAATAATCTAAAGTATAACTTCATTAAGGGTTCCCATAATTTCGGAAATTTTTCGTCGGTTATTACAGCAATTTTCAGGTAAATAGACCACAGTCGTAGGGGCGAACGGTGAGAC
>CAZZVG010000903.1:0-3582 GCA_964657295.1 Iningainema sp.
AGGCAACTGTATTGTAAACGTTGATCCTTCAAGCAGTTTACTTTTCACAAAAATAGAGCCGCCACTGCGCCACAGTAACTGCTGCACAATTGTTAAGCCCAATCCAGCACCACCAGGATCATTTGGTGCTGAGGGACGCACGCGATAAAAATGGTTAAAGATTTTCGGAATTTCGTTTTCGGCAATCCCAATTCCAGTGTCGCAAAATTCCAGTTGCACATAATCACCGTGTACGCGTCCCCGCACCCAAACTTGTCCCCCTGCCGGCGTGAATTTGATGCTATTGGAAAGTAAATTAATGAGAATTTGCTTTAGCCCTCCGCTCACACACCAGACATCTGGAAGTTCAGTGGGTACAGTATAGGCTAGCATAACACCTTTTTCTTCTGCTAGAGGCTGGTAAGTACTGACCACCCCTGGTACGCTCTCAGCAAGACGCACTGATTCTAAATTCATCCGTTCCAAATTGCGCTCGCTCTGCATGAGTTCCAAGACACCTGTGATTAGTGAATTCTGGCGATCGCACTGGTGACTCAGCATCTGTAAATAACGTTGTTTCTGAGGTGTTTTCAGACTTGGAGAATTTAATAAACTTAAAGCTGTTTTCATATGTGTCAGAGGTATCCGTAGTTCCTGACACACATTGCTTAAGTACTCATCATTGAGTTGCTCTTTCCGTTGCCGTTGCTGATTTTGCTGCCGGATCTTAGCTATACGGTTCGTGAATATTTGACGATTCATTTCGTCTTGGCGCTGCAATTGTTTTGCAAAAAGTTCAGTTACAAGTGTTGGCGCTGGTGTTGGCGGGCAAATAAAACCAGTTGGGATGAAGGAAGATAATTTTGAATTTATTGACTGTTCAATTTTGTTCAAGACTAGTTGAATAACTTTACCATCAAAAGTCGTTATAGCTTGTAACTTTGGAGTCTTATTTTCATCTAACCTTCCCGGTAAATCAATTTTACTCCTTTTAAGCGGTCTTTTCGCCAAAGTTAAACTACAAAATTGCGGCGACAAGACGATGAGGAAATATTCTCGTCGTATTTGAGGATCTAGTTGGGTTGGCATGAATAGGTTATGGTTCGCCGAAATCTCTACACTCCCCCTGTCCTCTACCTGACAATTGTATATCGTACCAGACACACCAATTTGTTGATGGTAGCGTTGAATTTCCGAGTCCCAAATTTTTCCCGGTGGTGACTTTACCCATAAAGTAGCAAGAATTTGTTGCTCAATTAGTAAATCAATTTGTGCCCTAATTAGTGACAGCAAAGTAGCAGGGCTAAGAGGTAATGGTTGGGGTGGCGGTTGCATACCCAAAGCCAGCTGATATATTGATAGATTTTGAGCTAGAGCAACATTCATGAGTTAATACCACTCTTCGGTTAGCGGTTGGTAGTTAGCCATAAGCCAATTGCCTCATCCCGATACTTTCATTTTTTCTTGTAAAGCGTCTCGTGCGTGTTCTCGATCATCAAAGTGGATTTTTTCAGTTCCGAGAATTTGGTAGTCTTCGTGACCTTTACCAGCAAGCAAGACACCATCTCCAGGTTGCGCTTCTAAAATGGCAGTACGAATGGCAGTAGCGCGATCGCATATTACCATTGGCGAAACCGTTTTTGAAATCCCTGCTAAAATATCTTGTAATATCCGTTCTGGATCTTCAGTCCGAGGATTGTCAGATGTCACAACCGCGACATCGGCTAATTCCGCCGCAATTTTCCCCATTTTCGGACGCTTAGTGCGATCGCGATCGCCCCCACATCCAAAAACGCAAATCATTCTCCCCCGAATAAACGGACGTGACGCTTTCAGCAAATTTTCCAAACTATCGGGCGTGTGAGCATAATCCACAATAACACTGATATCTTGTTCCGGACTAATCTGTACTCTTTCCATACGTCCTGGAACACCCGGAAAATCCGGGATCGCGGATGCTACAAGTTGCAAATCCAAGCCTAAGTGTAAAACGGCTCCGATTGCTGCCAAGAGATTTTCTAGATTGTATTGACCGACAAGAGGCGAGTCAAAAGCCACGTCACCCTTTGGTGTATGCAGCATCCCACTCACACCATTCTTCTGGTAATTCAGGTCACTCATCCACAAATCAGCTGTAGAATCATTAATACTATAGCGCCAAACCTGATCTTGGTTTAAAGCTGCAATTAATCGCTTGCCGAAGGAGTCATCAGCATTGATTATTGCCTGTCCCGTAAGATACTCTGGACTGAAAAGTAGGGCTTTAGCGGCAAAGTAATCTTCCATGTCGCGGTGAAAGTCTAAGTGGTCTTGAGTGAGATTACTGAATACCCCCACATTAAATTGACAGCCCATCACCCGATTTTGCGCTAAAGCGTGGGAACTCACCTCCATCACCCCATACTTATTCCCAGCATTCACAGCATCAGCAAGCTGACGTTGCAATTCTACTGCAAATGGTGTCGTAAAAGCAGCTGTTTGCACAAAGCCCTGCCAACGAGTGTAAAGCGTACCCATCAAAACTGTAGGTAGATTTGCTTTATCAAGTAAATATTCAATAATATGGGTAATTGTCGTTTTGCCATTTGTACCAGTCACACCAACGAGTTGGAGTTTTTGTGCCGGATAGCCGTAGAAAGCACTGGCTAGTTGGGCACAGGCTTTCATCATATCCCCAGCAGTGATCACACAAGCATCTGGTGTCGGTGAATTTTTTTGTGCTGCCTCCTGAGAAATGATCGCAGCTATGGCACCAGAGGCCAAAGCACTTTGCCAAAACTCTCCACCATCAACCCGCGTTCCCGGCATCCCGATAAATAAATCGCCCTCACTACAAGCATGAGAATTTGTCTTCAAATCCTTCACGAATGCATCCATTGCTGGGTGTTTAGGTAATTCCCCAATCACGTCCAAAGCCGCAACTAATTCCCGCAGTTTCATCTTATCAACCTCTTCACACGCTATTCCTGCGCTTATTCTGCACTATTTTTTTGTTTCTCCGCACACCTATAAATACTTTTGAAGCATTTGTTTTAACTGCTGCACACTAGCACGAGGAGAAGGACGGGGTAAAGATTGCTCGCAATTCTCATCTGCACTTTGGTTGAAGAGCGAAAGTACTGGGACCTCATACTGATAAGCTTGGAACCAATCTTCACGAGTTGTAATATCCCGAATTTCTAGCTGTAGAGAGGCGAAATCTGGCGTCTTCACAATCTGTTCTAGCTTTTCGAGCAAACCCTCACACAAATGACACCCAGGTTTACTGTATAAAATTATTCTCATCTGATTAACGCGTGAATCAATATTTAATCTACAACACAATTGGCTTGCTATCAGTCTTTCTGTCCACAAGATCCCCGACTTCGTAAAAGTTGTCGGGGATCTGTGTCTTCAAATCAATTAGGATTGCTATATATTGTCACTATCAAGTACGTTAATATAAATAGAAAAGATCTTGGCTAATTTCTAGTCTCATACAGATGAAACTTATGACACAAATGCATTCTAATCGCACCTCCTATCAAGGAAGATTATTCCCAGAACTTACTATTTCTGCTGAAGAAAAAGCTAAACGCCAAGCAGAAATAGATGCCTTTTACC